>VBOK01000005.1 GCA_005877565.1 Nitrospirota bacterium | reverse complement strand
CCGTCCGGTATCGCCCGGCCGCGCTCGTCGTCAAGGACATCGCCCAGCACTATCGCCAGTGGGGCACGCGCCGGTTCTGGTTCACCGATGCCCAGTTCATCACCGGCAAAGCCGCCTACCCCCAGTGTACTGAGATCATGGAGCGGATCATCGCCGAGCGCCTGGAGATCGAGTGGTCCGGCTACATCCGCACGTCGCTCATCACCAGCGAGTTCGCCAAGCTCATGGTCCGCTCGGGCGTCGGCGACCTGGAAGTGGCCATCACCTCCGGCTCGCAGGAGGTCCTGAACGGCCTGCACATGGGCTTTGTACTCGACCGCCTGTACGACGGCTGCCGCTACCTGGCCGAGGCCGGGTTCAAAGGGAAGGTGATCCTGAACTACTCGCTCAACGCTCCCGATGAGACGGAGGCGACGCTGCGCGACTCCATCGAGTCCTACAAGCAGGTCGCGGCCATCCTGGGCGAGGACCGCGTTTTTCCGATGATGTTTTTCCTGGGCATCCAGCCGCACACAGATCTAGAGGCACGGCTGCTGGAGGAAGGGTATCTCTCGGGGGGCTACAACCCGCTGATGCTGAGCCCGTCCAGCATCCGGAAACTGCTGTACAACCCCGCCCCACTCAACAAGCTGATCGGCAAGGCCTGTCTGGCCGCCTGGAATCTGAAGAAGGGGCCCCGCACCGGCAGCCGCGATCCCAGGCCCTGGTCCGGTGTTCTGTCCGGCTCCTCTCCAGCCTTGGACGTAAGGGGCAGTTGCTATGCCGACTCGAGCCTCCTCCGAGGGGTGGAATTGAACTCCGGACGGGACGTGTTGCTGACCCTGGAAGAGATTCTCAACTCACGTAAATCCCAAGTGAAAACCGGAGCTTCTACGCACTCCTGAGTGACCCGCAGGGGGCCTGTTTTCAGCCTAGAAAACTGTTGCATATCCTCGAAATCCGATGCTAGGATACGTCGTTTTTTGCCCTCTTAGAAGCAACAAGGGCGTAGAAAAAAGGACGATCCCACAGGCTACCAAACACCTTCCATCGCAGATGGAATAGTTTCGTTGTCCCTGTAAGGAGCCCGCATGTATAAGACGATTTACGTCCCGGTTGACAACTCCGACTACTCCAACATGGCGTTGGATGTCGGGGTCATGTTGGCGAAGACGTTCGGGGCCAAGCTCGTCGGCAGCCATGTGTACGCGGCCAAGATGCACGACAAGCGCTTCAAGCAGATGGAAGCGGGCCTCCCTGAGGAATACCACGACGAGAACGAGCTCGAGCGGCAGCGGCAGATCCACGATTCACTGATCACCCGAGGCCTGCAGATCATCACCGACTCCTACCTCGACATCGTGGACAAGAAGGCAGCCGAAGCGAACATCCCGGTCGAACGCCGATCTCTGGAGGGCCGGAACTTCAAAGTCCTCGTTGAAGACATCAACACCAACGCCTACGACCTCGTCATCATGGGGGCCCTGGGCGTGGGCGCCGTGAAGGACAGCGTCATCGGCGGCGTCACGGAGCGCGTGGTCCGGCGGGTGCGCGCGTCGGACATCTTCGTCATCAAGAACACCCTGCCGATGAACGGCGGCTCCATCGTGGTCGCCCTGGACGGCAGCCACTACTCGTTCGGCGGGCTCAAGACCGCCCTGGCGCTCGGCAAGGCCTTGAACAAGCCGGTCGAGGCGGTCTCGGCATTCGATCCCTACTTCCACTACGCCGCCTTCCACAGCATCTCCGGCGTCCTCAACGAGGAGGCCGGCAAGGTCTTCCGCTTCAAGGAGCAGGAGAAGCTGCACGAGGAGATCATTGACAGCGGGCTGGCCAAGATCTATCAGGCCCATCTCGACATCGGCCGCGAGATCGCCCAGGCCGAAGGGCAGGACATCAAGACCACGCTGCTGGACGGCAAGGCCTTCGAGAAGGTGCTCCAGTACGTGCGCCGCGAGAAGCCCTGGATGCTGATCGTGGGCCGGATCGGCGTGCACAGCGACGACGACATGGACATCGGCTCCAACGCCGAAAATCTATTACGCATGGTGGACTGCCACGTGATGGTCTCCAACAAGAAGTACGTCCCGCCGATCGACCAGCAGGCCGAATACACCATCGCGTGGACCGAGGAGGCACTGCGCCGCATGGAGAAGATCCCGGTGTTCGCCCGCGGCGTGGCCAAGACCGCCATCCACCGGTACGCCATCGAGAAGGGCCACACGATCATCAGCAACTCGGTGGTGGACGCGGCCGTCGGCCACATCCTGCCAAAGGGCGCGATGGAGGCGATGAAGCAGCTCGGCGCTACTCTCGACGCGCAGGGCATCGACCGCAACGCGATGAAGGCCGACGAGGGCGTGGCCCGCGACATGATGGGCTCGACGCTCTCCGGCATGATGGCCGGGGTCGTGGAAGAGAAGCCCGCGGTCAGCCCGGGCACGCAGGCCTACCTCGACCGCATGAGCCAGAACTACTGGCTCTGCAGCGGGTGCGGCTACACGGCCAAGGGCGACCAGCCCGTGATGTGCCCGATCTGCAAGGCCGCCGGCGACACGTTCACGCTGATCGACAAGAGCATGTTCGCGGCCGCTGCCAAGACCGAGGGCGCGCTCGAGACCGAGCTCGCCTATGACGACGTGCCGATGACCTGGACCAAGGACGCCAAGGAGGCCATCCGCGCGGTCCCGGCCGGCTTCCAGCGCCGCCGGTGCAAGGCCAAGATCGAGAAGACCGCCCGCAAGATGGGCATGACCACCATCACGCTGGAGTTCGCCAAGCCGTACATCGACGAGGCGGCCAGCGAGGAATACACGCCGATTTTCGCCAACAAGGGCACCGGCGCGTTCCCTCCGCCCGAGAAGAACGAAGCGCCACAGCCCGCCGCGCTCCAGGGCTCCCGTTTCACCTGGACTCCCGACGCGGTGGCCCGCCTCGAACGGGCGCCGGCCGGCTACATGCGCGACTGCACACGGGCCTTGATCGAGAAACACGCCGAGAAGATCGCCGCGACGACCATCACCTATGCGATCGCGGAAGCCGGGATTGAGCAAGCCAAGGGCTACATGGAAGAGGCCATGAAAACCGGCAACCTCAAGGACATCATCGAGAGCTTGATCGGCCACAAGCAGTCGTGAACGACACGCTCCAGCTCATCAATCCCATCCCGCTGCGGTACGTCAACCGGCCCGGCCTCCTGCCGGAGAGTCGCAAGCCCACCCCGCAGAACGACTGGAAGCCCTATCTCATCGCGCTGAACCTCACCAAGCGATGCAACCTCCGCTGCGGGCACTGTTACCTCGACGCGACGACGCGGGCGTCCGGCGCGGCCGACGAACTGACGACGCAGGAGGTGTACACGCTGCTGGACCAGATGGCGATCGTGAACAAGCACGCGATCGTCGTGATCACTGGCGGCGAGCCGCTCACCCGCCCGGACATCCTCGACATCGCCCGCCACGCGGTGAAGGGCGGCTTCATGGTGGTCTTCGGGACCAACGGGATGCTGATCGACGACGCGCTGGCCAAGGAGCTGATCGACATCGGCGTGATGGGCATGGGCATCAGCGTGGACTCGGTGGACCCCGCCAAGCACGACGCGTTCCGCGGGCTCCCCGGCGCGTGGGCGCGCACGATGGCCGGCATCGAGGCCTGTAAGCGCAACGGGCTGCAGTTCCAGATTCACTTCAGCGTCTCCCCGATGAACTACCGCGAGGTGCCCGAGATGGTCGCGTTCACGCACAAGCTGGGGGCGCGGGTGCTGAACTTGTTCTTCCTGGTCTGCACGGGCCGCGGCGAGGAGATGACCGACATCACGCCCCAGCAATACGAGGAGGTGCTCACGTACCTCGTGGACGTGCAGCAGCGTTATCCCGACATGCTGGTGCGCGCCCGGTGCGCACCGCACTTCAAACGCATTGCGTACGAGCGCGATCCCAACTCGCCAATCACCAAGGCCACCGGCTACATGGGCGGCGGCTGCCTCGCCGGCACGAACTACGCCCGCGTGACGCCGGAAGGGAACCTCACCCCGTGCCCGTACATGCCGCTGAGCGCGGGCAACGTGCGGGAGGTCAGCTTCGTGGACTTGTGGGAGCGCTCCGAGGTGTTCGACTCGTTCCGCGAGCCGAAACTCAAGGGCAAGTGCGCGGACTGCGAGTACTCCGACATCTGCGGCGGGTGCCGCGCCCGCCCCTACGCCGACCATGGGGACTGGCTGGACGCGGACGGGTGGTGCCTCTACACCCCGAAGGGCGGCCCCAAGGTCAAGGTCAACGAGATCGGCGTGGACACCGCCCCTGAGAAGTTCGAGGTGCGCTGGTCCGATGAGGCCACGGCCCGCTTCAAGCGCATCCCCTACTTCATGCAGGCGATGGTCAAGAAGAGCGTGGAGGCCAAGGCCCGCGAGCGCGGGCTGGCGGTGATCACGCCGGAGTTCATGGAAGAGCTCCGCAAGGCGCGATTTGGCAACGAGAAACCGGTCTTCAAGTTCTGATGGACAAGTTCATCGACGCAGTCATCAACCAGTGGATCCCGATCGTGAACCACTGGCTGCACCTGATGTCCGCCATCCTCTGGATCGGCGGGCTGGGCCTGCTGCTGATGGCCGTCGTGCCGTCCCTGAGGAAGTCGGTCCCGGGCGAGCTCGTCAAGCCGCTCGCCAACGCCATCTACCAGAAGTACCAGCGGATCATCGGCGCCCTCATGCTGATCATCCTGGTCACCGGCGGGATCAACATCGCCTATGTCAACCGGCTGATGAAGGCGACCAACGGAGAAGGCTTTACCAATCCCTACCTGATTGCACTGGGCGTCAAGCTCTTCTTCGTCATGTGCATCATGACGCTGTTCCTCTACAACATCATCTTTCCGCCGGAGCCCGAAGAGAAGGGTAAAGCTGACGACGAAGAGAAGGATCCGGAGGGCATCCCGTTTCTTCGTGCCTCCTTCTGGTTCGGTATCTTCATCGTGCTCATGGCCTCGACCATGAAGCACCTCCATCACTGACGCGGAAGAAGATAAACGGGCAGAGCTACGACGCGGTAAGGAGGGGCTTGAAGGCGGGGTCGGCTTCGACGACGCCCTTGAGCGTATCGTTCAGGAGCAGAAAGCGCCACGAGTCCACGGAGGCGCCGGCGAGTTGCAAATACCAGCGGCGCGCCTCGGTCAGCTTCTCCAGCATCGCGTGGTTGTCGCGGTTCGGCATGTAGGCCTGTGCATACGCCATCGTGTAGGTGGCCGTGAACTTGTCCAGGGGTCTATCCGTCAGCTTGAACGCCTCCTCCGCCTCCTTGTAAGCCCGCACGAGGCCTGGATCATCCAACATGCGGTTCCAGGCGACCTTGCCGATGCGGGACCAGGCCAGCTCCAACAGGACGCGCGCCTTGAGCGCTACGCGCTCCGGCGGGATATCCTGCAGCACCGCCTCGTGCGTGGCGATGGCTCCCTGGTGGTCGTTGTTCCACCTGCGGGACGCCTGGGCATAGGCATTCCAGTAGAGTTCATTGAAGCGAACGGCCAGCGCCGCATCGCCGATCGGCACCTGGTGCACGGCGGCACCGGCGTTCACTAGCGTCTGGTAGAGCTCGCCGGTGAGTATCGTCAGCGCGGCCACGTGGCCGGGGTCCACGATCAGCACCCGGTTCAACAGCGCGATGCGGTCCCGTTGCTCGGCGTACTGCGCCATGCGCTGGAGCGCAGCGCTCAGCACCTCAGGCGCGTCGCTCGGCTTCCACCACGCGCCGGAATTGGGGATATAGCCGCCGGTCTCGGTCACGAATGGAATGGGGTCGCCGTCGTGGCCGGCCATCGGCAGATTCAGCACCGCCGTATCACCCGGGAACCCTAGCTTCCGCAGGCCCGACAGCACCACCCACTTGACGGTGACCGCCTTCAGCGCCTGCGCGGTGGTCTTGACCGTGGCGGTCAGGTTGTACTCCTCGGGCGCGTACGTGACCGGCGAGGTGATCGGATCCTTGTAGGTGACCCGGAGCCTGACCACCGCGGCTGGCACGGACACCAGGGGCGCACCCGGGCGCATCCGGAACGAGGCGGCCGGAATGGGCGCGCTGTCCACTGGCTTGACCCGAAGTCCAGTGCCTGGCGGGGACAAGCCCAGTCGCGCCATCACGTAAAACGACGGTGAGTAGCTGGTGAGCTGGTTCCTGTAGAACACCAGGAATGCCTTGCCCGGCCAGATCGCGTTCACCCACTCGTCCCGTAGCTCGACAGCGGTGTCATGGGCCTGGATCAGTATCGTCCAGCACTGCCCGTAGACCGGATCAGACGCAGGCGGAAAGTCCTTGAACGGCGCGGCAGCGGTCGAAACCAGAGCGAACTGGCAGCCGAAGTCGAGCTGCCCAAACGCCACCCGATCGCCCGAGGCAATGGCTTCAGCGTACTGCTTGGCCACCGCGATCACTGGGGAGGTCTTGGCCGCCGGCCGCTTGCCCTTCTTGGCGTACTCGGCCGCCGGCGCTAGTCCCGCAGCGAGGTCGAAGGAAGGCGCCCACCACAGACCTGTCGCGGCGGACACCGCCGCGGCCGCCAGCATGATTCGGGAAGTCAACACACGCATGAACGGTACTTTAGCACGGTGCCGCTTGACACCGAAAGAGCGAGGGGTGCGTGGAGGAGACTAGTACGGCCCCAGGTGGTAGGGGACGTCGGTGACGACCACGCGGAACTTGAAGAGCAGCGCGGCCTTGATCAATAAGGCGCGTTGATTGTGCAGCAGGTTCTCCCACCAGCGCGCCGGCAGGACCTCCCCCAGCACGACCGTGACCCACCCGCCGGGATTCTCCTGCCGGACTTTTTCGATATAGTCGAGCAACGGCTGGATGAACGACCGATACGGGGATGGCAGGATCACCAGGGGAATGCCGCCCCCCCACTTCTCCCAGTCTGCCTTGACCTTTGCCGTCTCCTCGGGGTCCACATCCACATGAACTGCCCGTATGTCCTGCGCCCGCTGCCGGACATAGTCCAAGGCGATGACGACCGCGCGGTTGACGCTCCCGATCGGCATCACCACAACGTTCGGCGGCGGGTTCTTAGGCCGGTCGTACATGTCCAGCGACAGCTGCCAGTCGGCCATCTTGTAGTACCACTGGATCTTCTTGAACATGCTGATGAGGAGCGGGATCAGAAAGATCACCATCCAGGCGCCATGCGTGAACTTCGTGATGGCCAAGACCACGGTGGCCACGCCGGTCGCGACAGCGCCGGTCAGATTGATCGCTAACTTCTTCCGCCATCCGCGGCCCTTGCGGTCTTGCCAGTGACGGACCATGCCCGCCTGGGAGAGCGTAAAGGACAAGAAGACCCCGATGGCGTACAGAGGGATCAACGCGTGCGTTTCGCCGCGAAAGAGGATCAGCAGGAGCGCCGCGCTCAGCCCCAGGATGAAAATCCCGTTCGAGAAGGCCAGCCGGTCACCAACACTACGCATCTGGTGCGGCAGAAAGCTGTCCTGGGCCAGCAGGGAGGCCAGGCGCGGAAAGCCGTTGTAGCTCGTGTTCGCCGCGAGGATCAGGATCAGCATCGTCGCGACCTGCATGAAATAGTACAGGACGCCCCCGCCGAGCGAGATTCGTGCGATCTGGGAGATCAGCGTCTCTTCCTCGCGCGGCACGAGCCCGTAGACATAGGCTAGGATGGTGAGACCCAGAAACAGGCTTCCCAGGATCGCAGCCATCCAGATCATGGTGGTCGCGGCGTTCTTCGACGCCGGGGGCCGGAAGGCCGGCACGCCGTTCGAGATCGCCTCGATGCCGGTCAAGGCGGTGCAGCCGGAGGAGAACGCGCGAAGGAGCAGAAACAGCGTGAGTCCTTCCACCGCCGGAATGGACGGGGGCGGATGCGCCTCCCCGGCGCCGAAGAGCATCCGCCCCAGGCCGGTGACGATCACCAACCCCAGGCTGCCGACGAACAGGTAGGTCGGCACCGCGAAGATCCGCCCCGACTCCCGGACACCCCGCAGATTGCCCCAGGTCAAGACGGCGATCGCCAGAAGACCCAAACCCACGCGATGCTCGTGCAACTCCGGCACCGCGGAGGTGATCGCGGCGATCCCCGCCGCAACGCTCACGGCCACCGTGAGGACGTAGTCGATCAGCAGGGCCGCGGCTGCGACAAGCCCCGGGTGCTCGCCCAGGGTGCACTTGGCCACGACATACGCCCCGCCGCCCGACGGATAGGCGTAGATAGTCTGACGGTAGGACACGGTGAGAATGGCCACCAGGCCGACGATTACGAGGCTGATCCCGAGGGAGTAGTGCAGGGCGGCCGTGCCGGCCAACACCAAGACAAGGAGAATTTCCTCAGTGGCATAGGCGACTGAGGAGAGAGGGTCCGACGAGAAGACCGCTAACGCAATGGGATTAGACAGCCGCTCGTGGGCGGCCTGCTTGGTCGCGAGGGGATGGCCGAGCAACCAGCGCTTAAGCCACATGGTCCTCCTCCGTTCGCGTACCCTGGGGTAGCTCCGGCGGGATGCCCGGCTCCAGCCCCGCGCCGTCGCCTCTGCTGAACAATGAGTACAGGACCGGCAGCACGACCAGGATCAGCACGGCGGCCGTCAGCATCCCGCCGACGACCACGCGTGCGAGCGGCTGCTGGGTTTGCGCGCCGATGCCCGTCGCGACTGCCGCCGGCAGCAGCCCAATGGCGGCGCCCAGCGTGGCCATGAGGATCGGCCGCATCTGCGATTCCGCCGCGCGCATGATCGCGTCCTCACGCCTGACGCCTTCGAGCAACAACTCCTTGATGCGGGAGATCAACAACACCCCGCCGAGGATGGCCACGCCCATGAGTGAGATGATGCCCACGGCGGCGGAAATGCTGAAGTGCGTCCCGGTCAGCACCAGCGAGAGGATCCCGCCGACCAGCGCGAACGGCACGGTGGCCAGGACCAGAAATCCGTCGGTGAAGGAATTGAACGTCAAATAGAGCAGGAAGAGGATCACGACCAGGCTCACGGGCACGATCACGGCGAGCCGCCGCTGCTCGTCCCGGAGCTGATCGTACTGACCGGCCAGTTCATACCGCACGCCCGGAGGCAACGGCACGTTCTCTTCGATTTTGGCCAGGACGTCGCGGACGGTGCCCGCCAGATCACGGCCGCGCACGCTGAACTTGATCGGGATGTACCGCTCGTTGTTCTCTCGATAAATGATAAACGCGCCGGTCTGGTCGGTGATGGTGGCGAGTTGCTTGAGCGGGATCCGCGCGCCGTCCGGCGTGGCGACCTGGATGTTGCTGATCGTCTGAATGTCCTGCCGATATTGCGGCAGGAAGCGGACGACCAGATCGAACCGCCGCTCGCCTTCGATGACCTGGGTCACCGCCTGGCCTCCGATGGCCGCCTGCACGACCGCGTTGACATCCGACACCAGTACGCCGTACCGGGCGCAGGCGGTCCGATCCACCTGGATGAGCAGATTCGGCTGTCCCAGCAGCCGGAACACGCCGAGATCGGCGACGCCGAGAATGGGCTTCATCACCCGATCAATCTGAAGCGCCGTGGCCTCAAGCTGCGCGAGATCACGGCCGAACAGCTTGATCGAGTTCTCCCCCTTGACTCCGGTCATCGCTTCCTCGACGTTGTCCTGAATCACCTGAGAGAAATTGAAGGTGATTCCCGGAAAGGCCTTCAGTTGCTCCTCGATCTCATGGATGATCCCGTGCTTGTTGAGCCCTGGCGGCCATTCGTCTCGTGGCTTGAGATTGACGAAAAACTCGGCGTTGAAAAAGCTCGTGGGGTCCGTCCCATCGTCCGGGCGACCGAGTTGCGAGGCCACGGACTGGACCGCCGGGTGCGCGCGGAAGACGCTCCGCACCTCGGCCGCGATCCGCGCTGCTTCGTTGAACGAGATGTCCACCGGCATCGTCGCCCGCACCCAGAGATTGCCCTCTTCCAGAGCCGGCATGAACTCGCCGCCCATCAACGGCAGGGCCAGCAGAGCGAGGAGGACCAGGCCCGCGGCCAGCGTGACCGTCAGGCCTCGATTGCCCAGCGCCCAGCGGAGCGCGGCCAGATAGACGCGCTTCAGCCAGGCCACGAATCGCGTGTCCTGTTCGGGCAGCGGCGGCTTGAGCAACAGCGCGCACAGGACCGGGCTGAGCGTCACGGCGATCAGCAGCGCGCCCAGGAGCGCGAACCCGTAAGTGATCGACATCGGCGCGAAGATCTTGCCAGGGACTCCGATCATCGTAAAGAGCGGGATGAACGCAACCAGGATGATGAGCGTGGAAAAGAAAATCGGCCTGCCCACGTGCCGGGCCGCCCGCACGATCGTCACCCCCGCAGGGCGCTGCGTTGCCGCATGATGGCTGAGCTGCAGGAAGATCGCCTCGACCATGATCAGCGCCGAGTCCACGATGATCCCGAAGTCAATGGCGCCGAGCGAGATGAGATTTGCAGATTCCCCCACGATGACCATCATCGAAAAGGTGAACAAGAGGGCGAGTGGCACCGTGAGCGCCACAATTAGGGCGGCCCGCATGTTGCCCAGGAATGCGAACAGCAGCAGGAACACCAGGATCATCCCGCTGATCAGGATCTCCATGATGGTCTTGATGGTGATCTCGATCAGATCGGTCCGATCATAGAAGGTCTTGATCTGGACGCCCGGCGGGAGGCGGCCATGGTTCAATTGCTCGACCTTCTTCCGCACCCGCGCCAAGGTCGGGGTCGCCTTCGCGCCACGCTGCAGCAGGACGATGCCTTCCACCACATCGTCGCGGTCGTCTATCCCCACCTTGCCCAGACGGACGCGATAGCCGTAAGACACCTTTGCGATATTCTTGACAAAGATCGGCGCGCTGCCCTTCTCCGCGACAACGACGTTCTCGATGTCGCTTAGATCCTTGATGAGACCGACGCCGCGCACGTTGAAACTCTGCGCGCCGACCGTCAGATAGTTGCCGCCGACGTTGGCGTTGCTGTTGGCCAGCGCATTGAGGACCTGACCCAGCGTGACGTTGTACTGGAGCAGACTTCCCGGATCGATGTCCACATGGTACTCCTTTGTCGTCCCCCCGAAGGCCGTCACGTCAATGACCCCGCGCACCTGCTTGAACTGGCGCTGGAGTTGCCAGTCCTGGATCGCCTTCAGGTCGCTCAGGGACAGCTCCGGCGGACCCGTCAGCTCGTAACGGTAGATCTCGGCGATAGCCGACCAGGGCGAAAGCTGCGGCTGCACCCCTCCGAACAGCGAGACCATGTTGATCCGGTTCAGCACTTCCTGGCGGTCGAAGTAGTAGTCGGTTGTGAAGTCGAAGTAGGCTTTGATGTCGCTCAGGCCGAAAATGGAGATCGAGCGCAGATCGGTCAGCCCGGGCATGCCGTTCAGGGCTGTCTCCAGCGGGATCGTGATCAGGCGTTCGATTTCCTCGGCGGACCACCCGGGATACTGGGTGATCACCTCGACCATCGGCGGCGATGGGTCGGGATAGGCGACCACGTCAAGGACGTGGAAGGCGTAGAGGCCGCCAAAAAGAAGGACGATGCCGAGCGTCAGAACAAGGAGCCGCTGAGCCAGCGCCAGCTCGACGATCCGGGCGATCATCTACCCCTTCTCCTGCTCGCTCTTCAGCAGGAGCGCCCCCTTGACGACAACACGCTCTCCGGCCTGCAATCCTTCTCGAATTTCGATGGAGTCGCCAGACATCGTCCCGGTTATGACCGGCCGCCGCAGATACCGCCCGTCCGCCGCTTGCACGAAGACGAAGGCCTGCCCTCCAACTTCAATCACGGCTTGCTTCGGCAGAGCCAGCACCGGCATGCTCGACCCTGTCTTGAGCCGCACCCGCGCGAACATTTCCGGCTTCAGCTTGAGGTCGTGATTCGTCACGTTGCACCGGACCTTGATGGTCCGCGTCGTTGGATCCACCACGTCCCCGACGTAGACGATCGTGCCCGAGAACGTCTCATCCGGATAGGCTTCGACCGTGACCGTGACGGGCGTGCCTTTGGACACGCGACTCAGGTCCCGCTCATACACCTCGGCCACGACCTGCAGCACGTTCAGATCGGCGATGGTATAGAGCATCTGCGTCGGATCGGCACCCACCATCAGGCCCACGGTCACGTTCCGCTCGACGACGGTGCCGGTTAACGGGGACTTGAGGTCAAAGCGCGAGGTGATCAACCGCTCCGTCCGCGGCTTGTCCAGCTCTGCAGCAGGCACTCGCAACGCGAGCAGGCGCCCTCGGGCGCGCCTGAATTCGGCCTGTGCTTTCAGATAGTCGTTCTCCGCCTGGACCAGATCTTTCTTGGACAGGGCTTTGGTTTCGTACAGGTCCTTGGCGAGTTCGTAATTCCGCTTGGTGAGCTGGAGGTCTGACTCCGCCTTGACAAAATCGGAATAGGCGGCGCCGATGTCCGCGCTCTCAATGCTCAAGAGGACCTGGCCAGCGGCTACCTTGTCTCCAAGTTTCGCGCGCACTTCGACGACACGTCCCACAACCGGCGACGAGATCTTGGCATACCGGTCCTCGCTGTACTGGACCTTGCCGGGCAGGGATAGGTCCCCGGTGATGGGCATGAGCTGCACCGCCTCAACGACAATCTGCGGCTGGAGCTCTTGGCTGTGATTCGCCAAGCCGGCTGTCGGCTTGAGCTTGTCAGGCGCCTGGACAGCCTCCGTCTTCCCGCCTTCACCGCAGCCGCACGTCAGCAATGCCAGTAGGAGCACGCAACCGATCACGAGCCGGGCGTTCACCGCGTCACCTCTCGCCCCACCGCCGCGTCGATCTCCAGCAGGCTTCGCTGATACGTATACAGCGCGTCGATGTACCCCAACATGGTGGTGTTGAACGTCCGAAATGCGTCGAGCAGATCGAGGATGGTCGTTCCCCCCCGCTGATACGCCTTGGTCGCAATCTCCTTGACCTCTTTGGCATCGTTAACGGTGCCCCCACGATACGCCTGGACCAGCATCTGGGTCTGCGTAAAGTCACGATATGCATTCTCGACGTCGATTTCAACCAGCAACCGGGTCTTGTCCAGATCGGTCTGCGCTGTCCGAAGGTCGGCCTCGGCCTGGACAATACCGCCCTGATTGCGGTTGAACAGGGGTAAGGGCACGCTCAGCCCAAAGCCGTACTGGTGCGGCGTATTGGGTCCCTGGGGCCCCTCCATCGTCGTGTCCGCCCCGATTGTCACATCGGGCACACGGAACGCCCGCGCCAATTTGAGATTTGCATCTTTCTGGGACACGTTGCGCGTCTTGGCCAACACATCCGGACGCGACTGCAACGCATCCGCCTTCAAGGCTTCCAGCGACAATGTGCGGGCCCTGTACTCAAGGTCGCCCGCCACATTCAGCGCGACCGTGGGTTTGAGGCCGAGCAAACCCTTGAGGGTGTTCTGCGCCGCCAGGTAATCCTGGGTGGCCGTGATCACCTGGTTCTGGAAGTCCACCAGTTGCACCCGCAGTTTGATCAAATCGATCTCGGGGATGGCCCCCTTCTTGAAGCGGATGTCGTTGATCTTGACCACCTCGGCGAAGTTCGCGCTGTTCTGCTTGGCGAGTTCCAGCTTCTGCCTGGCTTGGAGCACATGGTAGAAGGCATCCTTGACGGCGAAGCCCAAGGTCCGAACGGCATCCGTAAAGGACGCCTCCGCCGACTGGACGCCATACCGCGCGCTCTCCTGCCGATAGCCGCGCTTTCCGGCGAGCTCGAACAACTGGTCGATCCGCAGGGCGAGGACACCGACCTGCCCGAACGATAGCGTCATCCCGCCGGTGACATCGACGCTCAAGTTGGGATTGGGAAAGAGCCTCGCCGTGACTTCCAACCCCTTGGCGGAATCGATCCCGTACTGGGCGATGAGCAGGTCCAGGTTCTGCTTGAGAAAGAGCGCCATCGCGTCATCCACGGTCAGGCTGAGGGTTTCGGCGCCGGGCGAAGGCTGGGGCACAGGCTCCGCGCCAAAGGATGCGCTGCACAGCAGTCCTGCCGCGATTGCCACGCAGCCAAGCCGAGCCCGTAGTCTCGTACCGCGGGCATTCGGAAAACCGATCATAAGACTCCTGGAAAACGATAGCCGACAGTAGAACAGGTGGTCGCGAGTGGCCGAGAATGACCGCTCACACCGGACCCTCACGCATTGTGAAGATCAGATGCGATAGGTCGAAAATCGTTGATACAGGGGTAGATCGGACTGTGGCGGTACGAAGAGGGCACCGGGAACAGGAAGCATGTGTGGTTGTGGAACAAACGAAGCGACACACCAAACGGCCTGCTGACCATGCACCAAACCCAGGAGATCGTCTCGGCTCTCCTCAGCAGGTTCAAAGGCCTGCTGCACAACCGTTAGAGGCTGAGGCAGCGGGATGTCATCGCTGAGATCCAGGGTGTCGACCCAGGACATCCCTCCCAAAACAATCAAGGCCAGGAGAAGTATCCGCACTCTTTGGGTCAGAGGCATATTCCGTAACATGATTCCTGTACTATAACTCAGTTTCGGATGGTGTCAAGAGGACTCTCCGTTTTGACATGTCCCCCCCTTAAACCGGCCAGGGTCTATATTAGGATTAGGCTCGGGAAGCGTTAATGGGAATCAAGTACTTTACACTAGGAGTTACTTCGAGAAGTCCTGCGGCGGGACGGGCGGCGCGTCGTCCACCTTGCGGACCCGCCCCAACTGGTCGTACTCGACCCGGACGCCGTGGCGGCTCAGGGTCCCGAAGCGATAGTAGTAGGTCTCGTACACGTAATTCCCGTACTGCTTCTCCTCGACGCTGGCGTAGTGGGCCATGATCTTGCGGACCTCGTCCTTCGTCATGCCGTAGTGGACCACCTTCTTGTAGTATTCGTAGGGGAAGGTCCCGCGCCGTTCGATCTTGGACCACTCCACGCCGAGCTTGACGGCGAGGGCTTTCATCTCCTGGACATACCAGATGCGGTCCGCGATGACCAGGAGGACGAACGTCCCCACGATGGCAGCGATCCATTTGGCGGTCCAGGGCACGAGCGGTCAGGGGACCGCCAGCGTCGGGGCGTTGACGACTTCCACGTCCTGGGGTACGGTGAACTCGAACAGCTCGCTCTTGAGGCCGGTATTCGCCCGGATCGCGCTGAACGTGAAGGTGGACACGTTCCCGTTCACGTCGTGCAGCTCGACCCGGCGCAGGAAGTAGGAGCCCGGGTCCACTTCGACGACGATCCGCGGCTGGTCCGGTCCGCCGTCGGGAAGGGTCAGGCTCAGGAGCGGGAGGCCGCCGTGCCCTTTGGCTCCGTCCGGAGCGACCGTGACGAGGTAGTGACGGTCCAGCCGCCCGACGCCTTGGAGCAGTTGGAGCGGGGCCTGGGAATTGGCCATCTTGGAGAGCTGCCCAATCATCACCTGCTTGTGCTCGGGGATGTAGAACTGGACCTTGTCGTTGTCCACGAAGATCTGCTCGAGCGTGGGCACCAGGTAATCCCACCGGAGCTTGCCCGGCCGCTTGATGTAGACCCGGCCGGACGACTGGAGCGGCTTGGCAAACCCCTTGATGTCCGTGGACTGGGAGAATTCAGCGGTGAGGTCGGTCGTCGTCTGGTAGCGGGCCTCGACCTTCCTCACCAAATCCTTCACGGGATCCCCGGCGCCGGCGGGCACCGGCAGCCAAGCAGTCCCCATTGTGAGCGCGGCCAGGGCCACGCTCCCCGCGAGCGCGCGGCGGGTCATAGCCCTTCATCCACACCGACGCGCTTGACGAGCAGTTCCCGGCGGCCGTCTCTCGACATCGCGCCGACGATGCCGTCCTGCTCCATCATCTCGATCATGCGGGCCGCGCGGGGATAGCCGATGCGGAGCCGGCGCTGCAGGAACGAGGCCGAGGCCTGCCCGGTGCCGATCACGATCTCCTTGGCCTTCTCGTACATCTCGTCCCGCTCGCCGTCGTCGCCGGGCCCCTCCGCCTCCACCGGCACCGCCTCCTCGGCAAAGGCCGGACTGCCCTGGGCCTTGACGAACTTCACGACCTTGCGCAGATCACCCTCCGGCACGTAAGCGCCGTGCACGCGAATCAGCTTGCCGCTGCCGGTGGCCAGGTAGAGCATGTCGCCGCAGCCCAGCAACTGATCGGCGCCGTTCTGGTCGAGGATCGTGCGCGAGTCGGTCTTCGAAGCGACCTGGAACGCGATGCGCGCCGGGAAGTTCGCCTTGATGAGGCCGGTCAGCACATCCACGGAGGGCCGCTGCGTGGCGAGGATCAGGTGGATCCCGGCAGCCCGCGCCATCTGCGCAAGCTTGGTGATGGAGTCCTCGACTTCCTGCGATGCGACCAACATCAGGTCGGCCAGCTCGTCAATGACGATGACCAGGTAGGGGAGCGGCGCCGGCGGCGTCAGCGCCTCCGAGCCGCCGGGAGCCGCCGTCTCGCCCAATGCGAGCTGATCCTCTTCCGAGAGATACGCCGGCTGCGGCTCCGTGCAGGGCACGACCTCCCCCTCCGGCGTCTCCAGGGGTTGCGGCGGCGGGACGCCCTGAGCCTCCGCGACGGCGCGGTTGTACGCATCAATGTTGCGGGCACCGTACTCGGCCATCAGCTTGTAGCGACGGTCCATCTCCTTGACGGCCAGCATGAGCCCGCGCGAGGCGGCCTTGGGCTGTGTAATGACCGGACGCCACAGATGCGGGACGCCCTCGTACACCGTCAGCTCGAGCATCTTGGGGTCGATCAGCAGGAATTTGACTTCATCCGGGCGCGCCGCGAAGAGGAGGCTCAGGATCATCGTGTTGAGGCCGACGCTCTTGCCCGATCCCGTGGCACCCGCGACGAGCAGGTGCGGCATGCTCCGGAGGTCCGCCACGACGGGCCTGCCGAAGATGTCCTTGCCCAGCGCCAGCTTCAACAGCGAGCGAGCGCCACTATAGGCCTCGCTCATGACGATCTCCTTGAGCATCACGTCTTCGCGCCGCGGGTTGGGCACTTCGATCCCGACCACCGACTTGCCGGGGATGGGCGCGACGATGCGGATGCTGGTCGCCCGCATCGCCAGTGCGAGATCGTCGGCGAGGTTCACGATGCGGGCCACCTTGACGCCGGGGGCCGGCTCGAATTCGTACATCGTCACGACAGGGCCCACGTGCGTCTGGATCACCTGGCCGTCGATCCCGAAATTTGCCAGGGCCTGGGTGAGCACCTGCGCCTGTGTGCGGATCTCCTCGTCGGTGAGCCGATCCACACGCACCGCCGGATCGCTCAGCAACACCGCCGGGTCCGGCAGCACGTACCCGGCCCCGTCCACGATCTGCGGCAGGACAAGTTGCTCTGAGCGAAGACCCGCGATGGCGAGCTTCCTCTTGCGGCGACGGTACGCCGGCTGGCTCAGCGACGCCGGCTCCACGGTCTCGGCGCTGTCTGCCGCCTGCACAACCTCCGCCTCAACCGGCACGACCGGCACCGCTGGCCGAACGCGACCAGCGAGACCGGCATCGCGACAAGCACGGAGACGAGCAAGCCGGCGATGAGCACGATGTGGGCGCCCGCCGGCGCGAAGTACATCACGAGTAGCCCGCTGAGCGCGCCGCCGATACGACCACCCGCCAGTCCTTCCTGAACCCACCCGCTACCGATCGTCGGCACGCCAGGCAGGTGTAACGCCACCAACATGGACAAAAACAGGAGCAACGTCGTGAAGCCGCCGGCGCTGCGGAGCGTGACGCCCAGTCCGCCCCGGAGGAAGCACCGGCTGCCCAGGATCCCCAGCGCGATCGGCGCAAGGTAGCCCCCGCCCCCGACCGCCGCAAAGACGCCGGTGGCCAGCGTCATCCCGACCTGGCCGATCAGGTTTTGAACGGACTCCGGGTGAAAGGACTCTTCGAACAGGATCGGATCGCGTGGAGCGTAGGACAGCAGCGAGAGGCCGAGGAGCAGGGCCAAGGTGAGGAGCACCACCCCCGCCATCTCATGGCGGGTCTCTGCCGCTCCGCTTTTGCTCGTACCAGCAGCGGCCATTGTGAGGAGGCTACCATATCAAGGGGGCAAGATCAATGATTGCACTGTAGGTAGTAAGCGGGAAATACGAAGGGCTACCTTCCAGGGAAGGTAGCCCTTCGCGGCGCTTGGGACGCCTCAGCCGTCCATTATTGGTCGCCTATGTCCGACCCGCCTACGACAGTCGGTTGGGGACCTCCGTCGCCGCCAGACCCACGCCCCTCACTTTGCAGGCTGTTTTCCGTAGCCCAGAGTGCTCGTTTGTCGCTGCTTAGCGACCGCGCACCAAAAGGCGCCACCCTCGAAGCTTACGGAGAGGGACTCGGCACCGAACGGAAGGCCCACCGCGGCGAGACAACACCCGTCGCCGGCGGGCCTGCATTGTCCGGAGGAGTGAGTTCGTCCATACGAGCACCTCCTCTCTCTGAGACATACACCCTTCTCGAGTGCGAAATCATCGTAATCCACTCCGGCTGTCTTGTCAATTCGACCTTTCCCTAACGAGATACTACGGACCCGCCGACCTCGGACGAATGCATGGGCTGCACGCAATTCTCGGCTTCTTCCCGCCGGCCGCAGTTGGCGCACGCATAGAAATGGGCCACTAACCCGTCCAGCATGTCGAGCACGCGCTCGGGAAACATTGCCCCCTGGCACTTCTTGCACTTCCGCATCGTAATCTTCTCCTCCCATCGCAAAGGGAGTTAACCTTATAAGGCCCCGCAGGTGCATTGTCCAGTGTGCTGGGCAAATTTTTTGGGGAACCGCACCAGCCCTACCATATTTAGAGGCTTCATCGAGGATGCTATACTGCGGGTGTGACGCATCCTCTCGGCACTTACCCGATCAGGACCTTCGATGATTTCCGCAACGTCGCCCAGCTCTATCAGTATTCCCGCACTGTCCTCACCGCGCTGGAGCTCGATCTCTTCACCGCCATCGGAGGAGCCCGCACTTGGTCGATCGCGGCGCTGGCACGACGCCTCCGAGCCGACCAGCGGGGTCTCGACATCCTCTGCCGGAACCTGGCCGCGCTGGGCCTGCTGGTCAAGCGCGGCTCCGCCTATCGGAACACGCCGCTTGCCCGCACGGAGCTGAACCGGCGGAGCGCGGCCTATCGTGGTGCCTACCTCGACCTCATCACGAACCATTGGCACGATTTCACGCAACTCACCGACAGCGTCCGCTCGGGCAAGCCGCTGGACGCGGACGAGCCCGAGTCGCCCGCCTGGCGCCGCAGCTTCACTTGGGCCATGCACCACCGGAGCCGTGAGCAGGCGAAGACGGTCGCCCGGTTCCTCGACCTGCGCCGGGCGCGCACCCTGCTGGATCTGGGTGGCGGGCCCGGCACCTACGCCATGGCCTTCCTCGCGGCGAACCCGGCCCTGCGCGCCACGGTGGCGGATCGCCCCGCAGCCCTCAAGGTCGCGCGCGAGATCGCGGCGACGCATCCCGCCAAGGCGCGGCTGAGCTTCGCGCCGCTGGATTTCATGAACGATCCTCTGCCCGGCCGCTACGACGTGGTCTGGCTGTCGAACATCATCCACATCTACGCGCCGGCGCAGAACGTGGGCCTCTTCCGCAAGATCCACAAGGCCCTCACCTCAGCCGGGCGCCTGATCATCCACGACGCGTTCCTCACCGACCCACACGGGCTGTATCCCATCGACACGACTGCGTTCGCCCTGACCATGCTGCTCTTCACCGACACCGGCAACACCTATGCGGCACGGGACGTGAGGCAATGGCTGCGCAGGGCCGGTTACCGACATGTGCGGCTGTTGACGGGGATGGGAAAACGGAAAGACGGAGAGAATGCGCTGATCGAGGGAAGGCGCTAACCGATCTCGCTGGCCGTCACTCTTTCTTCTGGTTCAAACTGAGCAGCCCATCCGCCAGCGCGGCGAATTCCTCGATGCGCAACGTCTCGGCGCGGCGGCGGGGATCGATGCCGGCTCGCTCCAACGCCGCGGCCGTCGGCGCGCCCTCGAAGTCCTCATCCCGCAGCGAATTCAGCAAGGCCTTGCGCCGGTGCGCAAACCCGGCGCGCACAACCCGGAAGAAGAACGCTTCGTCCGCCACCGAGACGCGCGGCTTCGGCAACGGCGTGAGTACGGCGACCGCCGACCCGACCTGGGGCTTCGGGCGAAAGCACGTGGGCGACACCCTGAATGCCTGCCGCACCTCGCAGTAGAACTGGGCTGCGATGGAGAGCGCCCCGTAGTCCTTGCCACCGGGAGCGGCGGCCAGGCGCGCAACCACCTCCTCCTGGAGCATCAGCACCAGACGGTCGATGCACCGCCGCTCCTCCAGCAGACGGAACAGCAGCGGCGTCGAGACGTAGTATGGCAGGTTGGCCACCACCAGGAACGGGCTCGGCACCTGCGTGTAATCGAACGTCAGCGCGTCGCCCTCGACCAGGCGGAAATTCGACCGGCGCCCCAGCGTCGCGCGGAGGTGCGCGCAGAGCGCGGTGTCCAGCTCCACGGCGACTACGAGCCCGGAGCTGTCCAGCAGCGCCTCCGTCAGGATCCCCCGTCCCGGGCCGATCTCCAGCACGGTCTCGCCAGGCTGCAGCCCGGCCAGGCGGACAATCTTGCGGACGATGTTCTTATCGATGAGGAAATGCTGCCCCAGGGACTTGCGCGGGACGTGCGCGGGCGTGACGCGGGCGCGAGCATCGGGGCGCATCATTGCCGAGGCCGGTTCTCCACGAACTGCGCAGCGAGCCTGATCGCCTCGACGAGACTGCCGTCGTCGGCAACACCTCTGCCGACGATGTCGTAGGCGGTGCCGTGATCCACGGACGTGCGGATGATCG
>VBOK01000004.1 GCA_005877565.1 Nitrospirota bacterium | reverse complement strand
TCGAGTTTCAAGGGGAAAACGCGGTGTTTCTAGCCTATGAGATGGGACAACACCGGCTATCCCTTTTGATGACTGCCTCTGAGGGGGTCAATCTCTCCGGTGCGGAGGGGTTCAATCTTGAACAGACCCGATTCTACCAGTCTGCCAATCACGGCTTTCAGACTCTGAGCTGGACCCAGGAAGGGTTGGCCTATGTTATTGTCTCGGAAAAACAGGAACTTAATAAGCAGGCGTGCATGATCTGCCATGGGAGCAACCGGCAGCAGCTTATTCCCAAGGACTTCTATGACAAGGAAATTTAACCAATCCGACCCTACATACATCCTTTAGTGGTGAACGCTCCCCTCACATACATTCCTTAGTTTGTTGCCGTCTCGAGTTTCTGACTTGTTCGCATCAGAGATCCTGCCCTAGTTTCACAATCGCCTCCGGCTCTCCCTTCTCCGGTGTAAATCTTATTCTTTACCGCCCAGTCGCTTAATTGATCATGACTGGAATAGAACGGAGACCATTTCTGTTTACCCAAACAGAAGTATATGCAGCACCAGGACTAGTCAGATTGGGGGTCGAGCTAACGCTGTGTTCAGAAGCGGAGGCAGAGGAAGGAGGTGATCAGGGGCAAAGTCGATTCGGTGGATCGGACAGGAGCCGAGCTTCTCTCGGGAACAGAAGACCTATTCGTAGCATGCCATTGACGAGGAGGAAACGATTATGGACGAGAAACAAGACGCTCTGGACCGTCTCATGACGGCGGAGTTGTCACGACGAAATTTCCTGAAGATGTCGGCCTTCGCCGGTATTGCGGCCTCGGTTGGTGGGGTGGTGACATTGGATTTCTTATCGCCCTCCAGCGCACAGGCAGCGAAGCCATTCAACTTCGCGCTTATGGCTGATCACCATACCATGGGGCCGAAGAACAACTATATGAAGCTGCGGTGTGAGCGGGCTGTCGAGGAAATGAACAAGCTCAATCCTCAGCCCGATTTCCTCATGTCGTTGGGCGATCATGTGCATGACGGCTCAGACGAGCAGATGAAATTCTTCGATGAGATATTTGCGCCCGTGAAAACCAAGATCAAGTACATCACCGGAGAGCATGACTGGTATCTCGATATGGGGGAGTCCTATCACAAACATTTCGGCGAGACCACCTATTCCTGGGATCAACACGGGGTGCACTTTATCGCGATGAACACCGTTCATCTCAGGGACTTTTGGACGGCCCGCGGCCTCACAGCGGAAGAGCGGATGGGCTACGCCGGCACTCTCAATTCCCCGGTGGGGGGTCCTTTCCATGTCGGCGAGAAACAGCTCGGGTGGCTGCGAGATGACTTGAAGAAGGTGAAGAAGAGCACACCGATCATCATCTTCTCCCATTCGCCCCTCTATTACTATTACAAGCCGTGGAACTTCTGGACCGAGGATGCGCCAGAAGTGCATCTCTTGCTGGAGGGATATGAGCAAGTGCAGGTCATTCACGGCCACGTCCATCACATCGTGAAAAATCGGATCGGGAACATTAACTTCGACAGTAGCCTGTCCCTCGGGTGGCCGCATCCCTACCCGACCAGCGGGTTGCCGGCCGGCTCGCCCCAGATGCCTCGCGCCAACCCTGCGAATATCTACGGCGGATTGGGGTGGGAGCTGAACCGTGTTGGGGAGGACGGTGGCGTGGATATGCGCTATCACGAATGGTCGCGAGAGAAAGTCTAATGCGAGAGGGGGTGTAGTCATGAACAAGAAAATCACGCGGGGACGAGTGCTGTTTCTTGCCGTAGCTGGCGCGGCGGTCATCCTAGTTCCGATGCTGGTGAACGCCCAGCGTCAGGACGATACTCAGACGCTCCCGGGGCTCGCTCACGAGGTCCAGCGGAAGCACGCCCAGAGCGGGGAAATTCTGGATCGGGAGTCAGTGATGAAGGGCAACAGAGAATTGCAGGTCATGATCACGTTAGGGGATCAACTCTGGCATAGTCGGGACCTGCCGATGAGCGGAAACGGGCAGGCGTGCAATATGTGTCACGCGGATGGGTCGGTCACCCATCCTGAGACCTACCCGAAGTACAAGCCGCAGATCGGCAAGGTCGCCACGGTGCAGGAAATGATGGGTTGGTGCATTTCCATCCCGAACCAGGGCAAGCCGTTTGCTTTGGGTAGCAAAGAGATGAATGCGCTTGAAGCGTACATGAACTGGAATAACAAGGGCCAGGTGATGGAAATCGGGACGATGCCTCAATAAGCCGGAGGAACATTGGTCAAGCCTGAAATGCCCAATTCTCGTGGGGTAAGGGGGATGAAATGAGCATGCTACGACAGAGCGGCGTACGTGGACGGAACTTGGCCATTGTGGTTGGTGTGGCGGCCGCCTTGGGGATTGCTAGCACTCAGGCGGCCGCTTTCCCCGGTGAGACGGCTCAGGAGATGATCGAGCGGTATGGGCAACCCTCCTTACCGACTGCTCTGCAAACTCCATCGGTCGCCGCGCTTCGGGCCGGGAAACCGAGTTTTGTGCTAGTGGTTTGGTTTCAAGCCAAGGAGTATCAGCCTCTCTCTTTGCCGATGAAGATGGAGGGCCGGGTGGTGGCGTCGTTCCGGTTTGATGGGCCGGGAGTGTTGCGGAAGATTGAACGGGGTGAGCGGGCTGGCACTTGGAGCGACCTCCGTTGCGACTTTGAAAATCTCTTCACCACGCTTTCCGATGCGCAATTCCAGGAATTCCTCAAGCTGATGGAGAAAAACTGGTTGATCACCAAGAAGACGCCTCATGTGGATCCGCCTTACACCTTGTACGAGGCAATCTCCCGAGACGGCACACTGAAGGCTGAATTCTCGTATCGGACGCCAGGCGTTCCGTCGCCCTCGGCGAATGATCCCTACTATGGCGGAAAATTTCCTGACGGCAACGTCTGGATCAGAGTCCAGCGAGCTGGTTAGTCGGAGAGAGATGAGACATGCACGGAGAGCTCGAAGAGCTGAAAAGCCGCATCAGGGAGGCGGAGATGCGCTTCGACAAGATGCGGCAACTGGTGGATGAGACGGGCTACGATTGGGACATGATCGAACTGAAGCGGATGCAACGCGAGCTGGATGATCTGATCAAGCGGTACGAAGACAAAGTCTCCAAGTTCACCGGCCGCCCGTACCGCTACTCATCGCAGGATGTGGTCCCGCAAATCGGCACGCATCCATTCGAGCATCAGTCGGCTGACGAGGAGCATAGGCGATGACGTTCCACGCTAGTCTCGCGCTCAAGGAGGTACGGTGCGTCCGATGCGGGCGGCTGCTTCTGAAGTGGCGGATGGCCGGCCCTGGGCATGTGGAAGTGAAATGTCCTCGATGTCAGCAGATGAACTTTTTGAACTTCGAGGAACCGAAGGCAGGTCTTAACACAGCGACAGGCGCCTGACGGCGTCGAGACTCAGAAGCCCATTCGAGGCTCAGAAGCCCATCCTGGGGTGATACCCGGGATGGGCTTTTTTGGTTCAGGGACGATTCTCAACGGAAACGACAGAACGAACGCATGGAGGACAGGTTATGAGAAAACTGCTGCTCTTCTTATTCATGGTGGTCAGTATTCTGGCATGCCTGCCTGCTGCACTCTCGTGGGCCGTGGAGTTGAATATGAACGGGGACTTTCGCGTCCGGGGTTTTTACAACAATAACCTGACCGACGCGAACAATCAAACCAGGGATCATAACGCCTACAATACCGAGCGGTTTATCTTGAATCTGGAAGCCAAGAGCGGGCAGGGGCCCATCAACGTCCAGGGGGTCCTGACCACCGACTTCACCAGTTTTAATGGCACCGGCAATTCCCGGCTTGGTCAGTTTCCCTTTGGCCCGGCCAGCAGCACGGCCACACTGTGCGGTAGCGGCACTGCTACCGGCTGTAGTCAGAACACCTTCTCGCTTCTCCAAGCCTATCTGAAGGTGAATACTCCCTATGCTAACTTCGCTGTAGGGCGGCAGGTGTTCAAGCTGGGGATGGGGTTGCTCGTGGCGGATGCCGTGGATGCATTCGTGTTGGATATTCCCATAGGAGGTGGGGCGAAGTTGACGCTGGGTGACCTCATCATTTTCAACTCTACAAGGGCAGCCACAAACGGTGGTGTGTTTGTCGGGAACGGGAACGGCATCACTGGCGCCAACACAGACCTGTACCTGGTCAACCTGAATTGGAAACCGGCGAAGGAGACCAAGGTTGACATCTTCGCCTCTCTATACACTGATCGGGGGACAAACTTCATCACCGATGTGAATCCAGTTCTCGCGCGTTTTAGTAGTCAGAGCTTTGCCAACGCGACAGCGGGGATCTATGGGATAGCGGCAGAGACAAAACAGGCTCCTTTCCATGGCATCTTCGAAGCTGATCTGATCCGAGGAGTGGTGACAGGCCCGTTCAGTCGAGGTGAGTTGCTCCAAGGGCACAATATCCTGGCAGGCGCCGACGTGGATGTGGGATCAACCAATTTTGGTCTGACACTTGTGTACAGCTCAGGACAGGATGCCGGCGATGAGACCAGCGGGAAGCGGGCCAATATCAATGGCATCAACGGAGACTTCCCCCTGGGGATCATCACGACGAACGTGGGTGCGCGGTCTCCGGCCCCGGTGGATGGCACGTGCCCCAGCTTCACCGGCGGCGGACTGGGCGGCCGGCCTGGCTGCTTCGGCGGCTCCGGCCTGGCCACGGCCAAGTTCGCGGCCAGTTACACACCCCCGACCCTGCCTAAAGTGAATCTAGAGTTCGACATCCTGTATGACAGGGCGAGCCGTCAGCGGCCGATCCAGTCGGCAGCCGGAAGCTCCGTGTTCATCAAGGGTGGCGATTATATCGGCACCGAGCTGGATTTCTTCCTTCGGTATGCGATCACGAAAGAAATGAGCTTCACGGCAGGATGGGGCATTCTGTTTGCCGGCAACTACTTTGAGGCACCGTCTGCCGCCACAGTCGCCGTTGGGGGCAATCCGACCACCCAACATGCTGATAGCATGAATGTTGGGGTGCTGGAGCTGCGCTATCAGTTCTAAAGGAAAAGAGGACTTGTCTGGATGACGTGAGGATGCGGAAGGCCCAGGGATGTGAACACAGCCAGGCCCGCGGCCTTCCGGGGGGAAGCGGGTTGCCTCACCCGCATGGAGCCGGTCGTTCTGTGGGCCTAACGACATCCAGAAGGGGATGACCCTCCTGGCTTCTGGATGTTATGTTGTGCCAGGAGTAGCCCCTCCTATGGCCTGACGAACGACCGGTCCTCCCCTTTTGGGGATGAGGAAAAGCCGAGTCTTCCGGCTCTTCTCGCGTAACGTCTGCGCTGCTCAGCAGACTAACCGCAAGAGCCCAAACGACCCACCTTTTCTATGGAGGTTACTATGAACCGAGTGATACTGAGTGCTCTGATGCTGGTGGCCCTCTTATCAGGGACATACCTATTGAACGGTGTAGCGGTTGCAGCCGATCAGCCGTCCGAACGGCCGTCCCAAACACTGTTCGGAGAAGGTTACAAACTCCTGTATCAACAGGACCAGAAAATGATGCATGAGATGATGGAGACCCTTCAGGACATGATGGGAACGATGAAAGAGATGGCCAAAGGCGCCGATAAAGAGAAGATCACGAAGAGGATGGAACAGATGGATGCCCTCATGAAGGAGCATGCGAAGAGAGCCTCTGAGACTCTGTTCGGGGAGGGTTACGCGCAGCTCTATCAGAAAGATCGGGCGATGGTTCATGAAATGATGGAGATGATGCAGGAGATGATGGGGATGATGAAGGGAATGGCCCAGGATGCCGGGATGAAAGGAAAGGTCAGCAAGCGGATGGGACGCATGGACACACTGATGAAGGAGCATAGCGAAGCGCCGCTGAAAGCGATCTTCGGAACTGGGTACCCCTTCCAGCCACAATGAAAGCGCACTACGCCGTGTGCTAGAATGAGGCCCCTTCGTCCCGAGAGATCCGGAGTGAATCAAGGCCTGTGAGAAGACGTTACATTATTCTGGTTGGATTGACGGCCGCTATAGTGACAGGTCTGTCAGGTTGTGGCTCGTTCGGGACAGCCTCGCGGACAGTGTACCAAGACGATACGCTTCGTGTCTTTCTGGAAGCTGACCCAACGGTGACCGTGGGCCGGTCTGTGTCGAACGACCACCCGGTCAGCCTTGATACCACGCAGTTATCGTTGCTGCTTAAAGGCGTGGAGGTGGAACGGCCGCCGGGTTTGCTGAAGTCCCTTGTGTTTGGGCCGACTCGTGAGGCAGTGTTCAGTAAAGACGAGATCATGGCCTTGGCTCCACAGCTCAAAGAAGCCTTGGCACAAGCTTCTCCAAAGGAGCGGGTCTCCTTTGCCCTCATGCGAGCATCCTCCGCGCAGGGATCGGAGTTAACGTCGGGGGCCGTCTGGGTGCGGGGACGTGGGTTTCATTTTCTCCTCAATCGCTATCGGAGTCCTATGGACAAAAAGTGGGCCGGCATACCAGGCCCCTACGACTCGGCTTTCGCTCGTGGCAAGCTGACTCCTCCGGAAGTCCGGCCTGATTTCACGGTACTGTTTTCCCTCGGCAGTTATGTGATCAAGCAGGAGCCTGGTCTGGCGACTGAGATGTTTGCCTCACCAGAGACGGAGTTGGTGATCGACTATCAGCGGTTCTTTGCGGACGCGAGGAAAGCGCCAGAAAAAGTGTTGGTTGCCGCTCCGGCCGAGGACAGACGGGACGCAATGGGAAGCAGTGTGACCGCGGTGGCTCCGGCGGGAGAGGGAGACATGGCCACCGTGCGCGCGTTGACGGATCGGGTGAATAGGCTCGAGAGCCAGGTGACCGATTTGCTTGATATTGTGAAGCGGCTCACCAGTTCACTTGAGGAATCGCGGAGGGCGCTAGCCGAGAAGGACAAGGAGATCCGAACACTCCAGTCCGCGCCCGGCGCGTCGAAGTAGCCAATGATCCGGCGGCTGTTTTTCATCGCCGTGCTGATTGGGGCTTTCATCGAGGCCGGTCCGTCAGTTGTTTGGGCCAGCGACGTCACCGTCACAGTGGGTAGTCAAGTCATGGCCCCCGCAATGGCGCTGGATCCGGAGAGGGTCACGGTCCAGATCGGCGATTCAGTCACCTGGGATAATTTAACCGGGCAGGGCATCAAGGTCACACCGGATTGGGACGAGACGCAGCCGATTCCTCCCTACATTCGACCTGGTGGGACTGTCCACCTTCGGTTTGATCAAGCCGGGACCTATCGGTATTCCGTCTTCACGGCGACCGATCGGTTTGAAGAGGACCGGATCCCAACCGCAGTGCACGGGATCATCCAGGTTCAGCCCCCGGCGCCTTAAAATCAGACCACAGACCAATGTCCAGGTTCAAGACGCGGGTGGGGATCATACTTCTCGCGCTCCTTTCACAAAGCGCCTTCGCCCGAGCCGATCACATCCAAGTTCCGCCCTACCGCGGAATGGAGACGACCGAATCCCGGACAGTCACGACTAACCCACTCTCAGGCATGCTCGTCTATCGCGTCGAATACAAAGGCAGCCTGGCTGTGGCCTACAGATTCTGTTACGAACAGGAGGAGCCCTTTCCGTTTGCCATTGCGGACTTTGCTCACGATGCTTTGTATCTCGACCACGACCGGGACGGTCATGTGGACGAAGTGATTGCTCCGGCGCACCTCGAGAAACGCAACCTGACAGATGATCTACCGCGTTGTCCCTCCAAGCCAGAGAAGCCATAGGTCAGAGGCCGGGCAAAGGCGCGATTGTTTAGCCCTTCCAGTGAAGGCCCAAATTTTTTTCGTGGCCTCTTGACACGCCAACTTAAGTTATGTTATCAAGTAGTACCTAAAACTAGATAGTGGTCAGATGAAACAGATAGAGCAACGGATCAAAAAGCTGTTCATGGCCAAGGGTCTCAAACGGACCCCGCAGCGTTGCGCCATTTACGAGATGTTGACCGGGAGGACCGATCACCCGACGGCCGAGGATATCTATCGCACTGTGAAGCGTACCTTCCCGATGATCTCGCAGAACACGGTGTATTACACGCTCTCGACGTTGCAGGAAGCCGGCCTCATTTCAGAGGTCAATTTCGGGCATGAGCATGCCAGGTTTGACGCAAATATGGACCGGCATCATCATTTGGTTTGTGTGTCGTGTCAGGAGATCAATGACCTGTACGATGGGACTCTGGATCGTCTTTCGATGTCTTCGAAAAAGGGCCGACAGTATACGATCCTGGGCCATCGTGTTGAGTTCTATGGGTACTGTAAACGATGCCAGGAAAAGAGTAAGAGCTCCTCGCGATCGGAGGGGCGCAATCGGAGAACTGTTTAATAATCAACAGGAGGTATGGTGATGGGTAAGAGCTTGAAGGGAACCAAAAGCTTTGAAAATCTCAAAGAGGCGTTTGCCGGCGAGTCGCAGGCCAATCGCCGCTATCTCTACTTTGCGCGCCGGGCCGACATCGAGGGATATCCGGATGTGGGCGGCCTATTCCGAGACACCTCGGAGGCGGAAACCGGCCATGCCTTCGGGCATTTGGACTTTCTCAAGGAAGTCGGCGATCCGGTGACGGGGGTGCCGATTGGCAATACTGACGCCAATCTGAAGTCGGCGATCGAGGGTGAGACTTACGAGTACACGCAGATGTATCCCGGCATGGCCAAGACCGCCCGCGCAGAAGGATTTCCAGAACTTGGCGAATGGTTCGAGACACTGGCCAAGGCCGAGCGGTCCCATGCGAACCGGTTCACCAAGGGGCTTGAGGGACTCAAGCTTTAGTCTCACTGAGCGAATCCAGCAAGGAGCAAGGGGGCGGTCCGCGTGTGGCGGGTCGCCCCCATACCATCTGAACCATGAAGGGTATTGATCTTACTGCGCCGATGCTCGAGCGACCGGCGGTCGTCCAGGAGACCTTGCGCATTTTTGAAGTCTGCGACGGGTGTCGGCGGTGTTTTAATCTCTGTCCGTCCTTTAACACGCTCTTCGAGCGAATTGACGCCGGCGACAGCGACCTGAGCAAGCTGGCGCCGCGCGACTTTGAGCAGGTCGCCGATGAGTGCTACTACTGCAAGCTCTGCTACAACCATTGCCCGTACACCCCTCCGCACCAGTACGAGATCGATTTCCCGCGGCTCATGGTCGGGTGGAAGAAGCTCCAGGCGCAGGAGGGGAAAGCCCGCTGGCGGGATCGACTGCTCGTCCGGACCGACTGGATCGGCACGCTCGGCACGCTCCTGGCCCCGCTCGCGAACTGGGCCAACGCGCAAGCGTGGTTTCGCGGGATCCTGCACCGGATCGCCGGCATTCATCGTGACCGGCAGTTGGTGAGGTTCCAAGAAGAGACCTTTCCGCACTGGTTGCAGCGCACGCGCGATGACCGACGCCGTGGGCTATCTGTGGGGAAGCAGGCCGAGGTGGGTGCGGGAGGGGCGCGGGTACCCGTTGCTCCGTCGAATGCAACGGGTGATGGGTCCCCTCCCGTTGCGAAGGTGGTCCTATTCTCCACCTGCCTGGTCGATTACCATTCGGTGGAAGTGGGACAAGCGACGGTGGCGGTCCTGGAAAAGAACGGAGTCGAGGTCGTCAGGCCCGAGCAGCAGTGCTGCGGGATGCCGCTCTTCGACACCGGGGACATACCGGGGGTCCTGAGGAAGGCGCAGGCCAACTTGGCGGCCCTTAAGCCCTGGGTGGACAGGGGGTATGACATCATCGCGCCGGTCCCGAGCTGCAGCCTGATGCTCAAGCGCGAGTACCCTCATCTTCTCCCGACCGAGGATGCCAAGCTGGTGGCGTCTCATACCTTCGATGTCTGCGAGTACCTCATGAAGCTGAAGAAGCAGGGCAAGCTCGACACCAACTTCCCCAACCGTCCTGGGAAGATCGCCTATCAGATTCCCTGCCATCTCCGTGACCAGAACATCGGCTTCAAATCAAAGGAACTGATGGAACTCACCGGGGCCTCGGTCGAGGTGATCGAGCGGTGCTCCGGGCACGACGGGACCTGGGGAGTCAAGGTCGAATTCTTCGATCTGTCGATGAAGATCGCTGCGAAAGCGGTCCGGGAGGTGGAGGCCGCTCAAGCGGATTTGGTCGTGTCCGATTGTCCTCTGTCGGGAGTCCAACTCACGCAAGCTAGCGGTGGAAAGCCGACTCTGCACCCGATCGAAGTCGTCAAGCGGGCGTACGGCATATGAAGCCGTTGACACTGAAAGACGTGCTGCCGCTCGAGGAATACGAGCGCGAGCGAGATACCTTTCGCCAACGCATCATCAACCTGAAGCAGTGGCGCCGAATCTCGGTCGGCGATCGGATCACCCTCGTATTCGAGAACCGGGACACCGTCCTGTTCCAGATCCAAGAAATGGTCAGGGCTGAACGGATCCTCGCCCCGGGGCGCATCCGCGAAGAGGTGGAAAGCTATAACGAACAGATCCCGGGAACCGGTGAGCTGAGCGCGACCCTCCTGATCGAGGTGACCGATCCGGCGAAGGTCAAAGAGGTCCTCGACGGCCTGAAGGGCATTGACCGAGGCGCCACGGTTGCGCTCCGTGTAGGGACGCACTTCCTCTACGGGGCATTTGAGCAAGGACGAAGCAAGGAAGACAAAATCAGCGCCGTACACTATGTCCGTTTTCGGGTTCCGGAACCAGTGAAGGCTGAGATGCGGAATCTGCAGATCCCGATGGAGATAGTGATCGACCACCCAAATTACCAGGCCAGTGTGAAGGTCCCTGATGCAACACGATTTTCGCTTTTGAATGATCTCAGCTTGGATTAAGGTGGCGTTTCTGCAAGGCCCTAGCACAAGGGTAGGGCCAGCGTGATGCACAAATTTGTGCCTTGCTGCACCGATTTTAGGGCTTAAAACAGGGTCTTAAAGGAGGAACACAGCCGGGTCAGCCAGGGTTCCGGAAACACCTTTTGCGTGTTCTTTCGGGCAACTTCACAGATGGCTTCCGAAGACTCCGTATAGAAGGTCCCCGCCGATTCCGTAAAGCGCCGCAACACTTCGGCTTCCTCCAACGACAGACAGCGGGCGTAGGCTTTTACGTAAGCTTTCGCAATGACTTCGGCCCGGGGAAGCTGGCCGAAGTCATTTTTTTCGACTGCTTGGAGGTACCGCGGATCAATGCGGGTGGCCTTGGCAATATCCTCTAGGCTGACACCTTTCTGGGTGCGCATGTGGCAAAGGTACTGACCAAGCGTTTCTTCCATCGTGCTGGTTTCTTGAGGCATGACCATACTGACAATTAAGCACATTTTGTGCCATGGTTCTCTATATGGAGAACTACGCGGATCCTTGTTAGGCCCGGCATGATCCCATGGTGGATCAAAGGGCCTAGACCACACGGTTCTTGTGGCCTAGCCGCTGGAGAAGCCTTGACTTCCTTGAAATGCGTGACTTATAGTAAGCCGACCATTCTGGTCGGGGGTAGATGTTCTTTCTTTTGACGAGAGAGCTTTTGTGACCAAAGAAGCCCGCATTATTAAGGATTTTGGCCCTCGTCCCTGGGAGATCTCCCCCTATGTGGACCAGAAGGGATATGAGGCTTGGAAGGCCTGTCTCACGAAGTGGACGAGGGACGAGGTCATCGCGGAGATCAAGCGGGCCGGATTGCGGGGCCGCGGCGGAGCGGGGTTCCCCACCGGAGTCAAATGGGAGAAGGTCCTCCACCACCGGATTCCTGAACACTACTTCGTCTGCAACGCTGGCGAGCACGAACCAGGGACGTTCAAGGATCGGTATCTGCTGAAGACCAATCCGCATCAGTTGCTGGAAGGGTCGTTGATTGCCGCCTATGCCGTGAAGGCCAAGCAGGCCTTCATCTATGTGAATCACGAGTACGTGGAGGAGATCGCCACCATGCGGCAAGCGGCCGACCAGGCGCGCACGCACGGATTCATGGGCAAGAACGTGTTCGGGGCGGGGTTTGATCTGGATATTGAGTTCGTAGAAGGGCAGGGCAGTTACGTGGCCGGGGAGGAGACCGCCATGCTGGAGTCCATGCAGGGCCGTCCCGCCATGCCGCGGCAGAAGCCCCCCTTCTACCCGACCGATTTCGGGCTGTACGGGAAGCCGACGCTGGTGAACAACGTCGAGACTCTGTGCAACGTGCCCCCGCTGCTGCTGAACGGCGCGGCGTGGTTCACAAAGATCGGCACCGAGAAGAGCCCGGGGACCATGCTGTTTTCTTTGAGTGGCGCCGTCAGCCGGCCCGGGGTCTACGAGTTGCCGATGGGGACGTCGATCCGCACGCTGATCTACGAGTACGGGGGCGGCGTGTTGAACGGCCGGAAGGTCAAGGCCGTCTTCCCGGGTGGGCCGTCATTCGCCATGTTGACGCCTGATCAATTGGACACGCCGATGGATTTCGAATCGCTGAAGCACGCGGGCACGGGCCTCGGGTCGGCCGGCGTCATCGTCGTGGACGATCAGACCTGCATGGTCGCGACGGCCCTGAAATACGGGAACTTCTTCAAGGTGGAGAGCTGCGGGCAGTGTCCGCCCTGCCGGATGGGGACGATCAACCTGGCTGACCTGCTGCAGAAGATCGAGGATGGGGATGGCACCGAAAAGGACCTCGCCTCGCTGTTGCAGTTGTGCGGGTTCGTCAAGGGACGCGGCTACTGCACCGTGGTGACGGGGGCGTCGGTGGTCGTGGAGAGCAGTCTGCGGAAGTTCCGTCACGAGTTCGAGGCGCACATCGCGCAGAAGCGGTGCCCGTTTCAGCCAGCGGCGGTGGCGGGAGGGGTTGCGTAGTGCCCCGGATCACGTTCATCCACCCCCAGGGCTTGAGCGGGGAGGTCGCGCCGAACACCTCGATCCTGAAAGCGGCCGAGGCGCTCGGCTTTCCACTGGCGCATGACTGCGGCGGCAATGCGTCCTGCACCACCTGCCGGGTGGAGGTCCAGAGCGGGGGGGAGAACCTGTCCGAGGTCGATTTTGACGAGCAGGATCTCCTGGACCGGGAAAACTTGACCGAGGCTTTCAATCGGCTGGGTTGTCAGGCTAAAATAGTAGGAGATGTCGTCGTCAGGGTTCCGCTGCAGAAGTTCGGGAGTGCGGCGGCGGAAGGAACGGTCCAAGAGAATTCCTGTAGCATTCAATAAAAGGGGAGGAGTAAAGGATGATTACGGTTAGCGAGATGGCTCAGAAGAAGATCGGCGAACTCTTGCAAGAGGAGAAGGACGCCATCGGCCTTCGCGTCTATGTGAAAGGCGGCGGGTGCCACGGCTATCAATACGGCATGTCCTTCGAGACGAAGACGGCGGACGATGACACCATCGTCGAAGCTGGCGGCGTGAAGGTCATCATGGATTCTCAGAGCGCCCCGTTGCTGTCCGGTTCGGAAGTGGATTACGTGGACAGCGTGCAGGGATCCGGCTTCGCGATCAAGAACCCGCAAGCCAAGACCACGTGCGGCTGCGGCAGCTCGTTCAGCGCGTAATCGTCGCTCTGCAAAGTTCGGCACAGACGTGGGGGCGTACGATCCGTACGCCCCCACGCTGTTCCTTCAATCATGCCGGTTCCCATGCACACCGTTCGACTCACCAAACGACTCGAATTTAGCACCGCTCATCGCTATCACAATCCCGCGTGGTCTGAGGAGCGCAACCGAGCCGCCTTCGGCCGGTACAACAACCCGCACGGGCATAATTACTTGTTAGAGGTGACCGTCTCCGGCGCCATCGATCCGGTGACCGGCATGGTGATCAACCTGTACGACCTGAAGCAGGTGCTGGAGCAGGTGCTGGTCGAGTTCGACCACAAGAACCTGAACGAGGACACGCCATATTTCAAGGATCGTATCCCGACCACCGAGAATTTCGCCGTGGTGCTGTGGGACAAGATCGGGGAGCAATTGTGGGGGGCGCGGTTAGCGGCCCTCCGGCTGTTCGAAGAGGAGGACCTTTCCGTGGACTACGAAGGACGGCGCATAGGCAAGAGCCCGGAGGTCTATCTGACCCGCCGGTATCGGTTCTCGGCGGCCCATCGGCTGCACACCGACGCGCTCTCGGAAGAGGAGAACGACAGGGTCTTCGGCAAGTGCAACAACCCCAACGGGCACGGCCACAATTACACGCTGGAAGTCACGCTCCGCGGAGAGGTCATGCCCGAGACGGGCATGGTCACCGACCTGGAGCGCCTGGACCGGACGGTGGAGGAGCGGGTGCTGAAGCGGTTCGACCACCGGCACCTCAACGACGACAAGGCTTTTGCCGACAAGGTGACGACGGGGGAAAACCTGGTGGTGATGCTCTGGAATCTCTTGGAGAAGGCTGTCCCGGCCGGTACCCTGCACAAGATCGGGTTGGTCGAGACCCGCGACAACTACTTTGAGTATGCCGGACCTAGTGCGGGGCGAGCGTCGTGAGCAGACACAGAGACCTGGCTGGGGCAGAAACGGCGGAACTGCAAGCCCTGGTCGAGCAGCTACTCGGCCTTCTGGGGGAGGATCCGACCCGCGAAGGGCTCTTGAAGACCCCCGAGCGGGTTGCCAAGGCGCTCCGGTTCTTCACGCAAGGCTATCAGCAGGATATTGAAGAAGTCTTGAACGGTGCTCTTTACTCGGTCAAGTACGACGAGATGGTGGTGGTCCGCGACATCGACTTCTTCAGTCTCTGCGAACACCACCTCTTGCCCTTCTACGGGAAGTGCCATGTCGCCTATATCCCCAACGACCGTGTGGTGGGACTCAGCAAGATCCCTCGCCTCGTGGAGGTGTTCAGCCGACGCTTGCAGGTACAGGAACGTCTGACGGTGCAGATCGCCGAGACCCTGCAGGAGAAACTGAACCCACAGGGCGTCGCCGTCGTCATCGAAGCGCGACACCTCTGCATGATGATGCGCGGCGTGGAGACGCCCAACGCCGTGGCTGTGACCAGCTCCATGCACGGGGTGTTCTTAAACCAACAGAAGACCCGCGAAGAGTTTCTGACTTTGATCAGGCGGGGCAGCCCCGGAGAAGCCGTCTAAGTCTTCAGCAGCAGGCTCTGGATCGCGCGGTCCAGGTCAGCCAGCTCCACCTTCCCTTCCCGCTTTTCGATCAGCTTGCCGTGCCCGTACAGGTGCGTGGTCGGGTAGGTCTCGAACGTGTAGCGCTTCTTGATCTCCCGGCAGGCTCCCGGAACGTGCATCTTGGCCTTGCCGAACTTGACGCGCCCGTTGAAGCGCGGCGCGAGGTCGGCCAGCACGCCGTCCATGAAGGCGCAGCCTTCGCAGTTGGCGATTCCGAAGACCACCACCGCAGCGGGACTGCTCACGTACTCGTCGATCGTGGCGTCCGTGACGTTGCCGATGAGATCGTCCATCACAGACCGACCCCGTCCGACTGCCCGCTCAGTGTAGTTTCTTGAGGGCTTCGAGGATGTCCTTGTCGTCGCGGGCCACCTTGATTTCCTGCACCTTGACGTAGGCCACCCTGCCGTTCTTGTCCACGATGACGGTGGCGCGCTTGCCGCAATTGAGCGGCTCGAAGTAAAGGCCGTACTTCTTCACGACTTCCCGGTTGAAGTCCGCGAGGAGCGTGTGCTTGAGGCCAAGGGCGTCGGCCCAGGCCTTATGGGAGAAGAAGCTGTCCGTGCTGATGCCCAGCACCACCGCGTTCAGCCCGTCGAATTTCGGGAAGTCGTCAGTCAGGCATTTGTTCTCACCGGTGCAGACCGGGCTCCAATCCAGCGGATAGAAGGCCAGGACGACGTTTTTCTTGCCACGAAAGCTGCTTAACGAGACCTCCTTCTGGTCCTGGTCTTTCAGCGTAAAATCGGGGGCCATGTCGCCCACTTTGATTTCCGGCGCTACTGCTGTTTGTACGGCCACGGTGTCCCTCCTTCAATAGATTGAATTGAGAACGATTAGCGAGTCCATTCACCTAACACAGCCTTTCGAAGTTTGTCAACCCGGTTGCGCCTCTGTTATCCTCCTTGAATGGATCTTTTCAGCCCCCAACCGGAAGAACACGACGCGTCGGGTCCCCTCGCTGATCGGATGCGGCCCCGGTCGCTCGACGAGTTGGTTGGGCAGGACGATGTCCTCGGCCCCGGGCGACCGCTACGGCTCGCCATCGAGCAGGATACCCTGTCATCCTTGATCCTTTGGGGACCGCCCGGATCGGGCAAGACTTCCCTCGCCCGATTGATCGCCGCGTATACCAAGGCCCACTTCGAGCCCTTCTCGGCCGTCACCAGCGGGCTCCCGGAGCTGCGCCGGGTGGTCAAGGTCGCCGAGCAGCGCCGGATCGTCAAGGGCCAGCGCACGATCCTGTTCGTGGACGAGATCCACCGTTTCAACAAGGCCCAGCAGGATGCCTTTCTGCCCCACGTCGAGTCGGGCACGGTGACCCTCATCGGCGCCACCACGGAGAATCCCTCCTTCGAAGTGGTCAGCCCGTTGCTCTCCCGCTCTCTGGTCGTCGTCCTGCAGCCGCTCTCTGAGAGTGCCCTGGTGCAGATCATTGAGCGGGCGCTCCGGGATACAGAACGGGGACTCGGTCGGTACCATATCGAAATGGACGTTGAAGCGATGATGAGCCTAGTGGCCTTTGCGAACGGGGACGCCCGCGTGGCCCTCAACGCCCTGGAGTTTGCCGTCCTGCACACGGCTCCCGGGCCGGACGGTCTCATTCATATGAGCAAGGAGGCCCTCGCCACGGCCTTACAGAAGAAAAGCCTGCGCTACGACAAGGGGGGCGAAGAGCACTACAACCTCATCTCCGCCT
>VBOK01000168.1 GCA_005877565.1 Nitrospirota bacterium | reverse complement strand
AAAGCTACGTGGACGAGGTGGAAGAAGTCCTGAATGAACGGCTCCCGATGTACAAAGCCGCCTGCGACCACATCATCCCTACTGACAATCGCACGCTCGAAGAGATCGCTGAGGAGATCCAGGGCAAGATGTAGTCAGGGGACGATGTTGAACCGGATGGTGCCGATCTGGCTGGCGTCGGTGACCTTCTCCCCAAGATGGATCTTCACCTTGTACTCGCCGGGAGTCCAGCCACCCTTGGGCCGGGGAAAGACGAGAAACCCGCTCTCCTGGGCCGTTGTGAGGTAGGCGGCTTCTTCATGCAGGAGTTTCTCATCGGCTCCGCCCTCACCTTTTGCCTGGAACAATTGCCCGATCACGTTCGCCGGATTCTCCCTGGGGAGAAGATCAAACACCATGTACACGGCCTCGACGTCCGATTTAAACGTGGTGCCTGGGCTGACGGGCTTGAATCGCTCCGTCTGGTATGAGTCCAGGGACTCCTTGTAGCCTTGCGCCAGGGTCAGGTTGACGAAAAACTCTCATAACCTTGTCGCCTTGTCTTATAAACCAACAGCGAACGACTCTGCAAATAGTCTATCGCGACCGGTGCAGATTCGCGACTTCAACATCATCCAGTTCGCGCCACTGCCCCGGCTTGAGATCGCCCAGGGTGACAGGACCGACGGCAATGCGAACGAGGCGCAGCGTCGGATGGCCCACGGCCGCGGTCATGCGGCGGACCTGCCGGTTCTGGCCCTCGCGTAGGGTGACCTTGAGCCAGGCCGTCGGGACGGACTTGCGGAACCTGATGGGGACCGGACGCGGCGGGAGATCAGGAGATGCCAGAAGCAGCTCGACCTCCGCCGGCCGCGTGCGCCGATCGCCAAGGAGGATTCCGCGACGAAGGCGGGCCATGGTCTTCTCGTCGGGAACGCGTTCGACTTGGGCCAGGTAGACTTTCGGAAGCTTGTGCCGGGGGTCCGTGATGTGGTGCGACAGAGCGCCGTCCGCGGTGAGGAGCAGGAGTCCTTCCGTATCGGAGTCCAGCCGCCCCGCTGGATAGACGTCCGGGACCGGGATGTAGTCCGCCAGCGTGGGATGCCCCGCCGGATCCGTGAAGCACGAGAGCACGCCATAGGGTTTGTAGAACGCCAGCGTGGTAAATTTTGAACGCGGAACGCAGAACGATGAATGATGAACTGAAGTCCTTAGTTCATCGTTCATAGTTCCGACTTCATCGTTGGCTATTGGCGGGGGCCGTTAGGCGCATCACGAGCACGTAGAGCGCGCACAGCAGGATGGCGAAGCCGCCAAACAGCCACGAGCGCTCGCGCAGCACCTGCACCAGTACAGCAGGGTCTCTCAGCAGGTCCGGACGGTCGCCCAGCAGGTGGCCGCCGAACCAAGCCAGCACCCAGCACCACAGCCCCGCCCCGAGCAGCGTCACCAGGCTGTACAGGCCAAACGGCATGCGCACGAGACCGGCCGGAATGCCGATCAGGTGGCGGACGACCGGCACAAATCGCGCAAAAAACACGCCTCCCGCCTCGTACCGGGCCAGCCAGCGCTCGGCGCGCAGCAGCTTGGTCTCAGGGCAGAACAGATACCGCCCATATCGTACCAGCAAGGGCCGCCCCAGCCACCGCGCCGCCCAGTAGGTCGCGGCGGCGCCCAGGTAGCTCCCGGCCGTGCCCGCCAGCACGACCCCGCCGAAACTGTACCGGCCCTGCGCGGCCCAGTACGCCGCAGGCGGGATGACAATCTCGCTCGGAATCGGGATCACGGAACTTTCCATCGCCATCAACATGACGATGCCGAGATAGCCCCAATCGTGCACCCATTGGAACCAGACGCCAACCCACTGCTGCATAGATATCCGACTCCTCAGCGCGTGGCGATCTTACCTGGAACCTCACGCGAACACCAGCGCCAATTGACCGGTCTCGCCCACACTGCTACCATTTGTCCTTATGCGCACCTTAGTTGTTGATCATGCCCCCGCCGTCCGAGAGCTCATCCAGGCCATCTTAACCACGGATGGCCAGACTGAGGTGCTCACGTCGGAATCGCTAGACGATGCCTTCAGACACCTCGCCATCGTGGATCGCGAAAGCGGCAACGCGGCCATCGATCTGATCCTGATGGACATCATGATGCCCGATATGGACGGCATCAGCGCATGCCGGCGGATCAAGGCTGTCGAACGCCTTCGTGATATCCCCATCATCATGGTGACGGGGAGGACCGACTCCGAGGCTCTGCAGACGGCCTTTGCCGCCGGCGCGATAGACTACATCACCAAACCGCCGGACACGGTGGAGCTCCGGGCCCGGGTGTCGTCGGCGCTGGCCATGAAGCGCGAGATCGACGTACGAAAGGCGCGAGAAGGAGAATTACTGGAGAAAAACCGGCAACTGGCGCAGGCCCTCAAGGAAGTCAAGGTGCTGAGGGGCTTCCTTCCCATCTGTGTGTACTGCAAGAAAATTCGCGATGACCAAGGGTACTGGCACACCCTTGAGGCATATATTACGTCCCATTCAGAAGCCGATTTCAGCCATGGGTTTTGCCCGGAGTGCTTGAACAAGCACTTTCCGGCTTAGGACGCCTGCCCATGAAAATCCTCATCGTTGATGACTCACCGGACAACCGGCTCCTGCTCGAAACCCTTCTCAAGCACGAGGGACATTCGGACCTGCGCACTGCGGAGTCGGCACGCGAGGCGCTGGACCTCCTATCCAAGGATCGCGCGTCAGTGGACCTAATCCTGATGGACGTCATGATGCCTGAAATGAGCGGGATCGAGGCTTGCCGCAAAATCAAGATGCTGGAACACCACCGGGACGTGCCCGTCATCATGGTCACGGCCCTGAGCGAAACCGAATACCTGGCCGCTGCCTTTGCCGCCGGCGCCATGGACTACATCACCAAGCCGGTGAAGAAGCTCGAGCTCGTGGCCCGGGTGACGTCGGCCCTGACCCTGAAACGGGAAATGGATGCGCGCAAGGCCCGCGAGCTGGAATTGGCGGCGAAAAACCGGGATCTGGAGCAAGCCCTCAGCGAAGTCAAGGTCCTGCGGGGGTTCATCCCGATCTGCGCGTCCTGCAAGAAGATCCGGGACGACAAGGGATACTGGCAGCAAATCGAGACGTACATCCAGGAACGGTCAGAAGCCCTGTTCAGTCACGGCATCTGCAAAGACTGCATGAAGAAGCACTACCCCGACTATGCCGACGAATGAGGCGATGAAGAAGATCCACACTCCTGACTTTCAGACTCTGTTCGAGTCGGCACCAGGGTTGTATCTCGTCCTAACGCCCGCCTTGACGATCGTGGCGGTAAGCGATGCGTACTTGAATGCGACGATGACCAAGCGCGAGGAAATCCTGGACCGTGGGCTCTTTGAGGTCTTTCCCGATAATCCGGATGTTCCGACCGCAACAGGAATTCGAAACCTGAGGGCCTCCCTGGACCGGGTGCTGGCAAATCGCGTGCCGGATGCCATGGCCGTGCAGAAGTACGACATTCGCCGGCCCGAATCGGAGGGGGGCGGATTTGAAGAACGATATTGGAGCCCGGTCAATTCGCCGATCCTGGGAGCGGACGGCAAGGTCGACTACATCATCCACCGCGTCGAGGACGTCACGGACTTCATCCGCCTCAAGCAGGAGGAAAGCGAGCAACGCCGTATCACCGAGCGATTGCAAACGCGCGCGGCTGAAATGGAAGCGGAAATTTTCCGGAAAACGCAGCAGATCCAGATTGCCGAGCGACTGCGAACGCGCGCGGCTGAAATGGAAGCGGAAATTTTCCGGAGAGCGCAGCAGATCCAGGAGGTCAACAACCAACTGCAAAGGGAGTTGGATGCCCGCAAGCAGGCGGAAGAGTTACTGCGCGCGAGCGAGGAGCGCTTTCATTTGATGGTCAAGCACGTTAAAGATTATGCGATCTTCATGCTGGATGCGGAAGGCCACGTGGCCACGTGGAATGCCGGGGCGGAACGCATCAAGGGGTATCGAGCGGATGAGATTATCGGTCGGCATTTCTCGTGCTTCTACACCCCGGATGATGTGCAGGCTGGAAAGCCAGAACAACTCCTCAAGGAGGCGGAGACCAAAGGCCGGTGCGAAGAGGAAGGCTGGCGGGTGCGGAAGGACGGAGCCCAGTTCTGGGCGAACGTCGTCTTCACGGCCTTACGCGATCAGCATGGAACGCTGCTCGGCTTTACAAAAGTCACTCGCGACATCACCGAGCGCAAGCGAGCGGAACAGGAAATCCAGCAGAACAGTGTCGCCCTTGAGGCTGCGAACAAGGAGCTGGATGCGTTCAGCTACTCCGTGGCGCACGACCTGCGCGCGCCGCTGCGGGCG
>VBOK01000167.1 GCA_005877565.1 Nitrospirota bacterium | reverse complement strand
ACGTCGGCTGCCGTGCCCTTGGGCCCGATCAATTCGAGCCCGATCTGGAAGATCTCGCGGTCGCGGCCCGCGTGCTCCGGCTCGTAGCGGAAGACATTGACGCTGTAACAAAGCCTCAGGGGAAACGGCTGGTTCACCATCCCCATCGCCACCATTCGGGCGATCTGGGCGGTGACATCCGGGCGTACGACCAGGATGCGGCCCGTGGCCCGGTCCACCACTTTGTAGGACTTCTCGATCAGTTCGGCGTCGAGGCCGGGCGCCAGGATGTCCAGGTACTCGAAGGTAGGGGGGATGACTTCCCGGTACCCGTGCTCACGGAACACCGAGAAGACGACGTCCTCGACGGCGCGCTTCTCACCCGCCTCGACGGGCAGAAAGGTGGCGACGCCTTGAGGGATCGGAGAGCGGGCAGGTCGAGTCATCGTACAGCGGACCAACGGACTTGAGGTCTTGCCGAGCGCCGCGCGGACGGCTAGAGACGAACGAGCTTGACCGAGATGATGTTCTTCGCGACTGTGACGGCCCGCAAGACCTCCGCGGGCAGCGGCGCGTCCACGCCCACAATGAGTAACGCGTGGCCCCCCTTCTCTTCCCGCGAACACTGCATGCGGGCGATGTTGATCTGGTGTTCGCCGAGGATTTGCCCCACCTGGCCGATGACGCCGGGACGGTCGTGGTTCAGGATGAAGAGCATGTGTCCTTCCGGCACGATCTCGACCCGGAAGGAATCCAATTGGACGATTCGTGGATCCTGCCGGCCGTACAGCGCCCCAGCGATCCGGCTGGTCTTCTTCTCAGCCTCCACCTGGAGCGTGACCAGGCTGGTGAAGTCGCCCGCATCGCTGCTTTTGACCTCCTTGACCTCGATCCCGCGCTCCCGCGCCACGACCGGCGCGTTCACGTAGTTGATCGTCTCCTCCAGGATCGGCGTCAGGAGGCCCTTCAGTGCAGCGATGGTCAGCGGCGCCACGTTGACCCCGGCGACCTCGCCCCTGTACTCGATCGTCACCCGCTCGATCCCGCCCTCGTACAGCTGGGAGTGCAGGAGCCCTAGCTTCTCGGCCAGCGTGATGTAGGGCTGGAGCCGCGGCAGCATCTCGGCCGGAACCGACGGGATGTTGATGGCGCCCCGCGCGATGCCGCGCGTCAAGTAGTCCACGATCTGTTCGGCGATCCCCACCGCCACGTTTTCCTGGGCTTCGGTGGTGGACGCGCCGATGTGCGGGGTGCAGATGAAGTTATCCAGCGTCAGCAGCGGGTGGCCGGGCTTGACAGGCTCCTCTTCAAACACGTCGAACGCGGCACCCGCGACCTTGCCGCTCTTCAGCGCCTCGTAGAGGTCCAGTTCGTTGATGATCTTGCGAGCGCGCTCTTCAGCGAGGTACGGATCGTAGGCGATCACGCTCATCATCATGCCCTGGGCGAGCTTCGCGAGGTGGCTCCCGATCTGGCCCATCCCGACGATGCCGAGGGTTTTGTTGTAGAGTTCCACGCCCATGAACCGGTCCTTCTCCCACTTGCCTCCCTTCATCGAGGCGGTGGCCTGCGGGATCTTGCGGGCCAGCGCAAGGATCAACGCCAGGGTATGCTCGGCGGTGGTGACAGTGTTGCCGCCCGGGGTGTTCATCACAACGATGCCGCGCTTGGTCGCCGCCGCGGTGTCCACGTTGTCCAGGCCGGACCCGGCCCGGCCGATCACCCGCAGCTTGCCAGCGGCGGCGATCACGTCGGCCGTCACCTTGGTCGCGCTGCGGACGATCAAGCCGTCGTAGTGCTTGAGCTCGCGGAGCAGTTCCTCTTTCGACATCTTGGTCTTGACATCGACGGTCAGACCGGCCTTCTCGAGAATCTCGATCCCTTGCTTGGAGAGGATGTCGCTGACCAGGATTTTCATTTGGCGAGCAACAGCTCCTCAGCTTTTCCCACGCCCGCCCCCAGCTTCACCGGATGGCCCAGCCCCTTGAGCACCATCTCGGTGGCGGCGATCGCCTGAATGACATCGAAAGTGTCTACGTACCCCATGTGCGAGATCCGGAAGATTTTCCCCTTGAGGTGGTCCTGCCCGCCGGCCGCCGTGATCCCGTACTGTTCGCGGAGGTTCTTGTACACCGCCTGTCCGTCTACGCCGGACGGAGCAGCCACCACCGTGAGCGCATCGCTGGGGCTCTGCTTGGGAAAGAGCGAAAGGCCGACGGCCTTCATACCCTCCCTCATCGCATGGGCCAAGCGGGCGTGGCGTGCGAAGACATTGCCCAGGCCCTCCGCCTTGAGCATCTTCAGCGCTTCCTGGAGCCCCAGGATCAGCGATACCCCAGCAGTGTACGCGGTCTGGTTCTTCTGCTGGGCCTCTCGTTCCTTCTTGAAGTCGAAGTAGAAGGCTGCGTTCTTGGCCTTCTCGGCCAGTCGCCACGCCTTCTCGCTCACGCTCACGAAGGCCAGGCCCGGAGGCAGCATCAACGCTTTCTGCGACCCTGCGACGAGCACGTCGAGGCCCCAGTCGTCGGTCCGCAAATCAAACACACCCAAGGCAGTGATCGCGTCCACCGCCAAAATCGTGTCCTCGTGGGCCCGCACGATCTCCGCCAGCGCGCGGGTGTTGTGAGCCACCCCGGTGGAGGTTTCACTCGCCTGCACATAGACCGCCTTGATGGCGGGGTCCTTCTTGAGGGCGTCAGCGACAGCTTGGGGGTCTACCGCCTCCCCCCACTCCACTTTGATCTCGATCGCGTTCACGCCGAAGATCTTGCAGACCTTGCCCCAGCGCTCTCCGAACTTCCCGCCGTTGACGTAGAGCGCCTTGTCGCCGGGCGAGAGGAAGTTGGACACCGCCCCCTCCATGGCGCCCGTGCCCGTCGAAGCGAGCGTCAGGACATCGTTCCTGGTCTGGAAGAGCCATTTCAGGTCTTCGCGGACCTGCGCGAACAGGGCGGTGAATTCAGGGGCCCGGTGGTGCAGCATTGGCCTAGCCATGGCCAACAGCACTTCCGGGGGAACTTGGGTCGGCCCTGGGGCCAACAGGTACCGTTTCAACATGCCTGAGGGTCTCCTTCTGCAGGAGAAACTGGATGGATGAAGACGGAGGCACGCTATCACACGCTCAGGGGCCTGTCAAGGCGAGCAAAAGACCTATTTGGTCAGGAAATCAACTGATTATCAAAGCCTAGTGACATGAGCATTGGGTGGCAGGGTCAGCTCACTCGGCGCCGGCACGAACTTAAGTGCCCTGCCCCTCGTACAGACCTGCGTCTGCGTAAAAGACTATCTCATTCGATAGCTCTTTTGCATCTTTTTGTAAGTGTGACTGACGCGTGCACCGTGGAAATTCGAGACCATCCTGGATGTGATGTCCAGATCCATTTGTCAATTTTTCAATAATTCCGCATTATTATGACTACAATGAATTTGCATAAATGAAAGCACCCACACGCTGGCAAAGGTTTTGCTCACCCTTCTCTTGCTTCAGGCGGCGCTTTCGGCTAGAGTAGCTGGCTCTTGGAGAGACTTATGCGCATCCGTTTCTTTTTATTGTTGCTGCTGAGCGGAATCCTGACAGCCGGGGTTGTGCCGACCGAGGCACAGGCCTGGTTGCCTGATCGGTACCGCTTGGACGAGGGATTGCGCCTGAGCTCTCCCCTGTTGCTTGCGCCGTCGGGGACCGAACCGACGGAGCCTGCGGCCGGTGACCTGCCGCTTGGAGCCACCCTGGACTCCACCCTACGTTCCGATCATGCGTACGCGCAAGATCGACAAGCACATCCAGTTTTTCACCTTCCATATCCGCGATCGCTTCGAGCTCTGGCTGTCCCGGCTGGAACGCCACCGGCCAATGGTCGAGCAGATCTTCGCGGAGTTCAACCTACCGGCGGACCTGATCTTCCTCTCGCTGGTGGAGAGCGGTTTCAATACAAACGCCGTGTCCAGGTCCAAAGCGGTTGGACCGTGGCAGTTCATCAAGTCCACCGCCAAGACGTACGGCCTGCGGGTCGACAGCTGGATCGACGAGAGGAGAGACCCTGTGAAATCCACCCTGGCCGCCGCCCAATATCTGCGCGACCTATACCACCTCTTCGGCTCCTGGCCGCTGGCGATGGCCGCGTACAATGCCGGCGAACGGAGGGTGGGCCGCGCGCTCGCCCGCGCCCACGCCGATGATTACTGGGACCTCACCGACACCAAGCTGATCAAGCGCGAAACCAAGGAGTACGTGCCCCGGTTTCTCGCCGCGACCCTCATCGCCAAGGATCCGAGCCGGTACGGGTTTCTGATCAGCCCGCAACCTCCGGTCGAGTACGAGGAAGCCGTCCTCACGCGGCCGATCCACCTGCGGGTGGCAGCCAAGGCCGCCGGCGTGACTTACGAGGAGTTGAAGGCCTTGAACCCGGAGCTTCGCAAAGACCTGACCCCGCCGGATCCCACCTACCGCTTGAAGGTTCCGGTGGGGAGCAAGGACCTGCTGCTAAGCAACCTGGCAACGTACCCGGACTGGAAGCATGTCCAGGCGAAGCGCTATCAGGTCCGCCGCGGGGAGACCCTGCTCCACATCGCGACGCGGTACTCATCGCATCCCAGGCTCGCTGCCCGTCGTCCCTGAGACGTTCATGTCGGAATCAGGTTTACTTCTGTGGCGGCGGAGGAGTGGGCGCTGGAGTCCCCGTAGCGGGCGCAACGGCTTTTCGCGCATCGAGGGTCTTGATGCGAACGGAGGCTTCGGTCGCGAAGGGGGAGGACGGGTGGTCTTTCACGATCTGTTGGTAGTACGCCAGCGCGCCCTCCTGTCGGTTCAGCAGTTCGTTGATCTTGCCGAGTTCGTAGAGCGCGTGATCCTTGTTGGGAGCGCTCGCCATCTGCACGATCGCAGTCAACGTCTTTTCCGCTTCGTCCAGCTTGCCTTGCGCCAGTTGCACATAGGCCATGCGCTGATAGACCAGCGGAACGAGGAGTCGGTTGGCGCCGTAGCGGGCCAGAAAATCCTGGTAGGCCTTGATGGCGCCGTCCCAGTCCTTGCGCTCGCTCAAGGCATTCCCCAACAGATACGCGGCCTGGGGCGCGACTGAGCTGTTCGGAAAGTCGGTGAGGATCTTCCGGAACGTCTCGATGGCCTTCTGCAAGTCCTCCGGACGGCGCGGTGCAGGGGGCGCTCCCGTCCGCGACGGCTCGGATGCATGTTGGGTCGCTTCGTAGAACAGGTCGGCCGCGGCACGGTCATCCTGCTGGCGCATCCACAGGAAACCCCCGACCGTTGCACCCGCCAGGACGGCCACCGCCACCCCGGCGATGAGCCAGCGCATGTTCTCCTTCGCCTGGCGGGCCGCCTGCTCGACAGAATCGACAAGTTGAGTCGGGTCGGTCGATTCTTTCCGGTATTTCTTAATCTTGAACATCCTGTTCCAGAAACGGCACTCAACCGCGATCCCTTATACCAGTTTGTCCTTGCCTCTTTCCAGACCCGCGTCTAGAATCCACTCTCTGTATGCCGTGCGCGCGCCAACACGTATGACTGAATGCGAGTGCCTGACAGCAAGCCTCCTGGCACTTGACGATCTGGAGAACTACTACCGATGGCTCTTCGAGGAAGTCCGTCCGTTCTTCGGGGAGCGGCTGGTCGAAATCGGGGCCGGCATCGGCACCTTCACCGTGCAGCTCGTGCGCTCGCATGTGTCCTGCCATCCGATGGCGCGATTGGAGGTCTTCGAGCCGGAGGGCAGCCTCTACCGGCATCTGCGCAAGCGGTTGGAGAACGCTCACCCCGATCTGCTGCGGGCAGGGCGCTTGACGACAACTAACGGGGTCTTCCGCTCGTCCCCGGAACGGTTTGACACCGTCATCATGATCAATGTCCTCGAACACATCGAGGACGATCAGGCCTCAATCCGCGCCGCCTACCACGCGCTCGTTCCGGGCGGCACGTTTGTCGTGTTCGTGCCGGCTCTGCCGTGGCTCTATAGCGCGCTTGACAGGGCGGTCGGCCACTACCGGCGCTATGAGAAGCCGCATTTGGAGAGGTTGCTGCGCGCCGGTAGATTTGAGGTGGTCACGTCCAAATACATGGACTGCGTAGGGGTGCTGCCCTGGTACCTCCTGAATGTTATTGGGAGGCGCACGTCCATCAATCCCCACCTCGCGCATCTTTACGATACGTGGTTCGTCCCGGTCACCCGGTGGCTTGAGGGTCTCCGGAATCCGTGGTTCGGGAAAAATGTCCTGATCGTGGTGCGAAAGAATGCTCCTGCTTCCGCTTAAAGAGAGGAGACCGCCTTCACATGCCTTCGCCTGAGGCAGACTCCGGCTCCCCGAACAGGAGTAACGGACGAATGTGGTCGCCATCAGGACTGGCGGTGGTAATACTCTGCACGGTCACGCTCGCGTTCTACTACGGTCTCTGGTGGCCCGGTCTGACCCTCGTGAAGCGTGATGCCGTCCGTTTCTTCATCCCCATCAAACAGCATCTCGTCGAGAGCCTCTCGGCCGGGGAACTGCCGCAGTGGTTCCCCTACGATGCTCTAGGACGGCCGTTCATCGGAGCGACGCATACGGGCGTCTTTCACCCTTTCAACGCGCTCTATTTGCTGCTCTCCGCCCCGGACGCGTACCGTGCCTCGATCCTCATTTCCTGTCTGCTGGCGGCTCTTGGAGCGTTCGTGCTGCGACGTACACTCTGCCTCTCGCCAGCAGGAGCCTTGCTCGCCGGCATTGCGTTTGCGCTCTCGGGCTATGTCGTCTCGCTCACCGAGAACATTCAGTACCTGTACTCGATCTGTATGCTGCCGTTCTTCTGCGCCGCGCTCGAAAAAGCTCTCTCTGGCAACCGCACGTGGGTGGTTGCACCCGCGGTCGTCTGGACCACGGTGTTCCTCAACGGCGACGTGCAGACGGGCTACTACTACGGGTTCATCGCGCTGGCCTGGATGACGGCGCGGGCGCCTGGGCCCTATCGTGATGCAGGTCTTCGGCTGGTACTGACCGTGGCCCTTACTATTTTGCTGTCTGGCATACAACTCGGACCGTCGTGGACGGTCTTCAAGGGCAGTGATCGCACACGCTACGACTTGTTCCTTGAACAGTCGTTGTACTGGTCCACCCACCCGCTTCGATTGGTCACGGTGCTGGCTTGGCCGGTGGCCAAGCACACCAGCCCGGTTCTCGTCGCCAGGACTTTGGGGATTCCCACCACAGGATTCCTATTGGAGAGCCTCTATCTCGGAATCCCTGTGATGGGATTGGCCCTGCTCGGAATGTGGCACCGCCGCGACCTACGAATACTGGCATTGCTCGGTGGCTTTGCCCTGCTGCTGGCGCTTGGACGATACGGCGGCCTCTACGAGATCTTCTACCACGTGGTGCCGCTCTGGTCGGCGTTCCGCTACCCTGAGAAGCTGATGGGCGTGGTCTCGTTCGCTGCGGCCATGCTCGCCGGAGCCGGGATCGACGCGCTGCGGGCAGGAAAAGGCAGCCCAATGCCCTGGCTCGCGATGGCGATTCTGTGTACAACCGCTGGATTCGCGCTTCTCAACGAAGCCGCCGCTGCAGGGATGATTGCCCTCTTCGGGGCAGCGCCGGGTTTGGCCCACGATGTCACACATTCGGCGGCCCTAGCATTCCTGTACAGTGCGGCGGCCACCCTGGGCACGTGGCTGATCGCAGCCGGCGCCCAGAAACAAGTATTGCGGGAAGCAGTGGCGCTCCCTCCCTTGGTGCTGCTCGTCACGCTCGATCTGGCACGCGCCAATCTGGAGGCTTACCACACCGGACCCTCCGAGGCCGCAACCTTCATTCCGCCTCTCGCCGAGGCGATCAAGGCCCAGGAAGGGCCGTTGACTCCGGGACGTTTCCGCCTAGTCGCTACACCCGAGGAAACGGTCGGCTGGCCTGAAGATCTCGCTCGCACCTTTGGCTACTATGGCGCTCTGTCCATCGAACGCCGCCAGGCGCTCGATGTCGAGCACAATGCCACCTTTCACCTCGAGAGCGCCATGCCGTATCTGGCCGGTAACAGCAGTCAGTTCGCGGAAACCATGAACAAGCGGATGGAGTTCGCAGCCGCAGCGCGCTTCAACGTGACCTATTATATCAGCCGGCGTTACCATTTAAAGGGCCCCAATCTCTCTCGTATGATCGTGGCCGAGCTCCCACCCTACGACTTGGTGCTATTCCGCAACCCCGTCCCTCCCAAGCCACGTGTCTACCTGTCAAAGAAACCCGAGTGGTCTCGAAAGCCGGTCGATCCGGTAGCCCTGTTTGCAAGGCCCGATTTCCTGAGCGGCGAAGTGGATGTGATCGAAACGTCAGCCCTGACGTTGCCCGGTCCTTCAACGGGCGGCCTTGCCACGATCGAGCGCTACGTTCCTGAAGAAGTCCAAGTGCACGTGGAGACTCCGCAACCCGCCGTCCTGATTCTGCTCGACTCATTCGACAAGGGCTGGACGGCGACACTCGAAAGCGGCGACGGACTGCCTATCATGCGGGCCAACATGCTGGTGCGCGCCGTTGTCGTTCCAGCGGGGACGCACCTCGTCACGTTTTCCTACGAGACCCCTCTGCTCAAGGCGGGAGCCTGGGCGTCGCTGGTTGGTCTTCT
>VBOK01000046.1 GCA_005877565.1 Nitrospirota bacterium | reverse complement strand
GGGCACGATCTTGGCCACCAACAGGTTGCGGACGTACTCCATGAGCTCGCCGCAGAATTGACGGACGTCGCAACCGTGATCCTGAACGGCGGCCAGCGCTTTCAGCGCGCCCGCGGCGTCGCGCGCGATGACCGTTTCGAGCATGCCGCGGAGCAGTTCATGCGGGACCGCGCCCAGCAGGATCATGAGCTGGTCGGCCTCGACACGCTTGCCGCCGAACGCCACGGCCTGATCCAGGAGGCTCAGGGCGTCCCGCAGGCTGCCGTCGGAGGCGCGGGCCAGGGCGCTCAAGCTGCGGTCGTCGATCGTGATCCCTTCCACGGCCGTCACGCGCTTGAGGGTGTCCACCACCTCGCGTCGCGGGATCCGCCGGAACGTGAAGTGCTGGCAGCGGGAGAGGATCGTCGGCGGAATCTTGTGCGCTTCCGTCGTCGCGAAGACGAAGACCACGTGGGCGGGCGGCTCCTCCAGCGTTTTGAGCAGGGCGTTGAACGCCGCCGTCGACAGCATGTGGACCTCATCGATGATGTACACGCGGTACCGGCCGTGCGCCGGCGCGGTCTTGACGGTCTCACGCATCTCACGGACGTCGTCCACGCTGTTGCTGGACGCGCCGTCGATCTCCATCACGTCGAACGACATCCCGGCGCCGATCTCCCGGCAACTCACGCAGGCGAGACAGGGCGTCGGGGTTGGCCCTTTCTCGCAATTGAGGGCCTTCGCCAGGATGCGGGCCATGGTGGTCTTGCCGACGCCGCGCATGCCGGAGAACAGGTAGGCGTGGGCGGTGCGCCCCGAGGCGAGGGCGTTCGTGAGAGTCCGGACGACGTGCGTCTGCCCGGTGACCTCGGCGAAGGTCATCGGGCGGTGCTTGCGGGCTGAGACTTGGTATTCCATGGGTCAGTTTACCGGGGCCAGGTGATCCTGCGGCACAAAGGAGGGCCTCCTTACCGTTGCTTCCTTCCGGACCTGGCGGGGTTCAAAGGTTCCTTTTGCGCAGGGCCCGGCCCCTTGTCACATTCACTGGCGGAGAGGGTGGGATTCGAACCCACGGTCCAGTTGCCCGGACAGCGGTTTTCGAGACCGCCCGATTCGGCCACTCTCGCACCTCTCCTCCGAAGCCCCGTTAAACGTTAATCGGACAAAAAGGGGACAGGCTACTTTTTCTCACTTCTCAGTTCTACCAGAGCGCTGCACTGCTCTTTGAGCCCACATGAAAAAGTAGCCTGTCCCCTTTTTCCCCTTCCAGTTCACTCCGTGATGGCGGTGTAGCCAGTCTAGAGCCAACCCGTCTCAGTTGGCAATTCCCTGTTACAGCGAAAAATACAGGGAAATCGCGTCTTGCTGGGCATTCATTCGTACGCTCATTCCGCGGAAAGCCTCATCACTCGGTGCTTCCCTGGCACCCCGCGAAGTCCGCGCGTTCCAGAGGACAGGGAATTAACAGGGAATCGCCCCGCCATTGTTGTTGTACCACAGGCAAGCCCTGCTTTCCTAGAACCCGGACAGGATTATAAAGCGGTCAACTCTACGATTCGGGCAGTAGGGCCTGAATCTCCTGTTCGGACTGGGTGTAGCCGCCTTCGCCGAAACGCATATACTGGTCAACGAAACCTTCACCTGGCACGGTAGATACCTCTTGACAAGACTTCGACACTAGAATAACGATAGTTATGATGAAGAATAATAATGAAAAAGGAGGGGTTTCATGCTGACGGATACCCGACGATTCATTCTCGCTTCACTGTGCGCGTTCCTGCTTGTTGCGATCTGGAATCCGCTCTTCACTCCTGTGCCCGCCTACTCGGAAGAGTCGCAGCCCAAGAAGTCGCTCTACGAGCGAATGGGGGGATATGACGTCGTCTCTGCGATCGTGGAGGACTCGATCCCGAAGCTGTGGGACGACCCTCAGACGGCCAGCTTCTTTGTGGGTATGGGGACCGACACCCGAGAGATGTTGCTCCAAAAAAATAAGAATTTGATGTGCTACAACACGGGCGGTCCATGCAAGCCGTTCAACCGGCCGCTGGAGAAAGTCCACGCCGGGCTCAATGTCACCGATAAGGAGTTCAATGTGCTTCTGCAATATATCAAGAAGGCACTGATCAAGCACCACGTGGGCAGTCAGGAGCAAGATGAGCTGATGGCGAAGATTGAAGGGCTGCGACCCTATATCGTTCAGCAGAAAGAGAAAGCGAAATGAAGGGCGGTCTGTCCACGCTTGGTGGTTCACACATCAAAGGGCCGAGACGGACGAGTGGTGCGCCCGCCGCCAGGCAGGTCAGCTCGTGAGATTGAGCATGTGCCGGAGTCGATCCGTCGCCGTCCTACGAGATTGGAAAAGAGCAGACGTAGGACCTGGCCTTGAAACTAAAGATCGATTGCCTCGCCATACCCAGCGTATATGCACCCCGCTTCCGGTTGTGTCCCGATTTCCGTTGAAATTGGCTTCTCCCGGTATCGGCCTTGACATTGACCTCCGCATTTTCCTCAGGATCAACGATCTCCTGTCGGTCGAGATCACGGCCCAGGCCGTCAGGCGGCCCGCTGGGCCTCATTGGCGCTGGCTGCGCCACGTCACGCTACCCGTCGATCCGTCGCATCCGGATCTGGCCACTCAGGATTAGCCTAAACAGCTCGAGCTCAGCCGCCTAGGCCGTGTGGCACGCGCCTTCCGTCTTGACCCGGCGCCGGAATTCGGCATGCATCCGCTCAATCGCGTTCGTCGTCCGCAACGATTTCCATTGACTGGCAGGGAACTGATAGCAGATCAGCAGCTCTTCGCCCTCGGAGCAGGAGGGAAGGCCCGATCTGGCGCTAGACTGAATGGCGGAGAGGGTGGTATTCGAACCCACGGTCCAGTTGCCCGGACAGCGGTTTTCGAGACCGCCCGATTCGGCCACTCTCGCACCTCTCCTCCGAAGCCCCGTTAAACGTTAATCGTTATTCGTTAATCGGCAGATCCCCTGTGAACCTACGTTTAACGTATACCGGCGTGCGCTTGACGCACGCTTTGGCGGTGTAGCCAGTCTAGAGCCAACCCGTCTCAGTTAGTAATTCCCTCTTTACAGCGAAAAATAACAGGGAATGATCCAGCCGCTTTGGGCACTCAAAATGAACCAGATTGCACAAATCAAGTCGCACAGAAGTGACGTTCTCCTACCGAACTGAGCTCCAGAAAGTTCAGATTCTCGCTGGCTCAGTTTTCCGGGAGAATGTCACCTCCCGTAAATGGTGTTGTGCCCCACTTAAAGTTGGACAGGGATCATGAGACAGAAGGATGACGGAACAGGCTGTGAAACCTGGTGAACTGGCTGTGGCCGGGAGTATTGCGGCTCTTCTAAAGCGGATCGGACGGTCTTACTTTGAAGGACCGTGTGACACAGACATTTTAAATGTGGCCGATTTCTTTGGGGAATGTAAAATCAAGAAC
>VBOK01000045.1 GCA_005877565.1 Nitrospirota bacterium | reverse complement strand
GGCGTATCCTCGCTCGACGTACCCGACAGGATAGCCGGCAGGGGAAGCGGCATGCTTCGGCGGACGACCCGCACAGCCGCTCAACCCGTAAACGATCAGTAGCAGAAGACAAGCGAGACGAAGGGGATTGAAGGGAAAAGGGGGCACGCTACTTGGAAGGCGAGCGGCCGCGGCCCTGGACCGCCTTGGCCACCGCCGCCAGCAGATTGTCCGGGTGCACAGGTTTCACCAGAAAATCCACCACGCCTTCCATCCTCACCCCTTCGCCAGCAACAAGCTGACCTGGATCGCCAACGCCAGGCGTTCAGGATCAACAGGCTTCCCCAAGATGTCGACAGACCCCATGTCGATTGCCAGATTCAACGAAGTTTCATCTTCAGCGCTGCACAACATGATGATTCCGCCAGTGTATTTCTTGGCCCGCAATTCCCGCATGACTGCTAGTCCCCCCATCCCCGTAAGGTCCATGTTCAGGACAATGAGCCGCGGCATTGCCTTGTTCACGAATTGCAGAGCTGCAGAGCCATCGTGGGCCGCTTCTATGTCAAGCCCTCGCTTGGTCAAAAATTGTTTGAGGTAATTGCTGACATCGGCGTTGCTCTCTATGAGCAAAATACAATCGGTCTCTGGGACCTTGGACGGGGCGTTCTTTTCCTTCGGTTTCTCCACGGATGGTGAAGGAGACGTCGCCTGCTCTGACGGGGCGCTCCTTTCCTTCGGTTTCTCGACAGGTGGTGCCGGAGATTTCTCTTGAACTGATGGTGGAGGAGACTTCGTTTGAACTGGCGGTGGTGAAGGTGGCGTCACCACCTGAGTTGTCGGTGGGAGAAACCGCTGCATGGAAGTAATGATCGTGTCGAGGGCGAGCGTTTTGCTCAGAAAGTCGGTCACGCCCAGCTGGCGGGCCTGCTTTTCTAGAGCATCCGACCCCCATGCGCTCAGAATCATCACGGCGGCATCGGCATCGATGGTGCGAATCTTGCGCAGCACTTCGATCCCGTTCATCTCCGGCATGCGGAGGTCCAGCAAGGTGAACTGCGGGTGATGCTGAGAAAACAAGTCGAGCGCCTCGCGCCCGTTGTACGCCGTAACGACTTCATGGCCGTGGCTTCCCAGCACCGTCTTCAGCAGATCGCAAAAGACACGCTCGTCGTCTACGACGAGGATCGTTGCCATACTCGCCTCCGTGGAGGGGGCCTGAGAGACACTGGGTTCAAAGAGGGCGCCGCCTTTGCGATGTCATTCGATCGAGAGGAACGTAGCAAGGCTAGGCCACCCTGTGGAACCTGTCAAGTCAGCTAGCACTCCCGAACTTTTTGGTGCCTCCGATAACAGTCCTGCGCGACCCTTGCGGCTGATCAACTGACAATTGTGCCGACAGTGTGAAAACGCTAACGACTAAGTTACCGGTATAGTCCTTGCAATGGACCGTGATTCTTGCATTAAACTGGAGCGGCATGACCGACTTGCTCTCCACGCTGATTATCCCTGAGGAAGTTCGCAGTTATCTGGCGGTTCTTGGGCTGCTCTTGTGCTGGAAACTGCATGCCTATGCCATGGAGGTTCGCCGCAGGCGAGCGTTCACGTCACGGCTCTACATCTGCCTCTCGGAGAACGACCCGGAAACGTGTACGCGATGTCGCATGGCCCATTTGTGTGTATACTCAGGACGTATGCCCCGGGAGGTCGGTCTCCGCATTCGCTGCTCGAATCGCCTCGGCTGCCGCTGCGCGCTCATCCCGATTTCCAGGCAGTGGCCCGTGGCAAAGCGGCTGAGGCGGCAGGTTAAAAGAGGTAAGAGCGGGGCGCACCAGTTGTCGGACCAGGATCTTCATGCCCTGCTTGACGGAGGTGAAAGCCTGAGCAATCATGATCGACTCGCACAGACCGTGCTGCGTGCGATGCTGGCCGAAGAGACGAATCCCGAAGCGGCGATCCAGACCTACCGCCAAACCATAGCGCAGGCCCCTGAAGCGAGCCTTGCGCTGCAGCAGGCCGCTGCCTACATGCGCTTGGCCAGAATCCTCGAACGGTCCGGAGATTTCCAGGATGCGCTCCAGGTGACCCGAGCCTGCGTGAAGGCATTTTCTGAAAAAGAGCGGTACCTTCTCCTACCCAAGCCTCAGTACAATGGCATGCTGGCCCGCCAAAGCAGACTGGTTCGTCAATTCCTGCGATGAGCATTCCGCGGCCTTCGCTCGATGCATCGCCAGCGCGGGCCACAGGATAATTGTGGCAATGGAAGATCGTCATGCGGACACGCTCAATGGGCCGCCATGCCCCCGGTGCGAGTCGTTAACGGTTCGCCGGTCTAAGCGCCAAGGTGCGCGGGAATACCTTGCGAGCAGTGTCGGAATCTATCCGTTTCGCTGCGGAAACTGCACCCACCGATTTCTTGGCCTCTTTCTCGGGAAGCATTACTGGTCTTGGAGTGTCAAGCCATTTCTCGAGGGTCTGCGCAGGGAATGGACGCGGGATCGCAAGTATTACCTGGTTGTGACCATCCTCTGTGTGGGAACCTTCTTGAGCTTCTACGGTGCCCGTTGGCTGGTGGAGCATCCGGCGGCCCAGGAAATTGTTAAGAAGATTGTGCGGGGATTCTCAGTCGATCTCAGCCGCTGATTTTTCCCACACTGTTGCTTCGATGACACGTTGGGCCGTGTCAAGATTTTCAGCCCCGTCTCCTCAAACCGCTTGAAACTCAATGGGTCTTTGATCTGGCACGCATGATGCTCGTTCCCTACTTGAGCTCCGGTGAGGGGCAATTTTCGAGGAACCAAACAGAGAAGCAAGGAGGAGGTGTGCCCATGCAAGAGAATAGCACGTCGTCAGTCAAGGCAATCACGCTTCTGTTCATCGGCGGGGCAGTGCTCGGCAGTGTGGCCGGGCTCTTGTTCGCGCCGAAGTCTGGCAAGGAGACGCGCAAGGAGATCAAGCACTACGCGATGAAGGTGAAAAAGGACGTGGCCAGCACCGCGCTGCGCACCAAGGCCGGCATCGAGGCGGCCCTTGAAAAGGGGCGCGCGCTGCTCGCGGAGTCCACGGCTGCGTAGTACGCGACGGAGGGGACAGATTTGAAATCTGTCCCCGACCCCGCCTTCTCAAGCGACACCCGATCTGGTCGCCTCGGTCTTGACGCCGACGCGCTGATCCTCTATAGTATCTTCTCAATCGGCCGAGGCCCTTCCTACCCGTTCATTTCCGCGTAATCCCGGCCCCACGCTCAAACCGTGCCCGTGGCTTCTGCAGGGAACGATAGAGGAAGGGCAGTCGTATCGGTAGTCGATCTTAAGGAGTCAGGGAAGAGGATATGTCCCGCTCACACGAGCTGAAGAAAATTCGGAACATCGGCATCATGGCGCACATCGATGCCGGCAAGACCACGACCACCGAGCGCATCCTGTACTACACCGGCGTCGCCCACAAGATGGGCGAGGTCCATGACGGCACCACTGTCATGGATTACATGGAACAGGAGCGGGAACGGGGCATCACGATCACGTCGGCCGCGACCGTCTGCGAGTGGCGCAAGCACCGCATCAACATCATCGACACACCCGGGCACGTGGACTTCACCATCGAGGTCGAGCGGTCGCTGCGCGTGCTCGACGGCGCCGTGGCGGTGTTCGACGCCGTGCAGGGCGTCGAGCCGCAGTCCGAAACGGTATGGCGGCAGGCCGATCGCTATAAGGTGCCTCGCATCGTGTTCATCAACAAGATGGACCGGATGGGGGCGGATTTCTTCA
>VBOK01000044.1 GCA_005877565.1 Nitrospirota bacterium | reverse complement strand
AACGGGATTTGAACCCGTGTTGCGGCCTTGAAAGGGCCGCGTCCTAGGCCAGGCTAGACGATGGGGACAACCGTTTCGTGCGTGGAAGTTATGGTGAGCCGGCTGGGACTCGAACCCAGGGCCCTCGCCTTAAAAGGGCGATGCTCTACCTACTGAGCTACCGGCTCACCGTGACGAATGGCACACGCTGAGCCGCACTCTAACACACTGTACAAAAAGCGTTCAAGAAAGAGCCACACTCACGCGACCGGGCGAGCGCCCGACCGCCGGCGGGACTGGAGCAGCGGATTGCGGAGCACGATCGTCTGCTCCCGCTTGGACCCTGTCGAAACGAGATCGATGGGGCACTCGGCCAGCTCTTCGAGCCGCGCCAAGTAGCGCCGAGCCTCGACGGGCAAGGCACGGTAGGCCGTGATCCCCGTGGTAGACCGTTTCCAGCCTGGCCAGGTTTCGTAAACCGGATTGCAGGCAGAGAGGATGGCCATCTCTTGCGGGATCTCGTCGAGGCGACGACCCTTGAACTTGTACCCCGTGCAGGTTCGGATCTCGTCGAGGTGATCGAGCACGTCCAGCTTGGTGATGGCCAGGGAGGTGAGACCATTGACGCGGACGGCGCAGCGGACCAGCACGGCGTCGTACCAGCCACAGCGTCTGGCCCGTCCGGTCGTGGCGCCAAACTCGTTCCCCTGCTTCTGCAACATCGCCCCGACTTCATTGGACAGCTCCGTGGGAAACGGTCCACTGCCAACGCGCGTGGTATAGGCCTTGGCGACCCCGAGCACGGCGTCGATGACGGTGGGCCCGATCCCAACGCCGGTGCAGGCCCCGCCGGCCGAAGCGCTCGAGGAGGTCACGTACGGATAGGTCCCGTGGTCCACGTCCAGGTGCGTGCCCTGCGCCCCCTCCAGGAGCACCCGCTTGCCCTTCGTGATGGCCTTGTCGACGAGCAGGCCGGTATCCACGATCATGCTGCGCAGACGTTCGGCATAGCGCAAATACTCCTGGAAAATCTTCTCCGCGTGAAATCCCGGCGCGTGATAGAGCGCCTGCAGCAAGGCGTTCGTCTCGGCCACGTTGTCCTCGAGCTTCTGGCGAAAATAGGGCGGGTCCAGCAGATCGCCCATGCGGATGCCGATGCGGGCCATCTTGTCCACGTAGGCCGGCCCGATGCCGCGTCCCGTGGTACCGATGCGGCGCCCGCCTTTCTGCGTCTCGCTCGCCTTCTCGATCGCCTTGTGGTACGGCATGATCACGTGGGCCGCCTGGCTCACGAAGAGGTTGCCCTCGGTGCGCACGCCTTTCGCCCGGAGGCCATCCAGCTCCTCGATCAGGGCTGCCGGGTCCACCACCACCCCGTTCCCGATCACGCAGGTCGTGCCCCGGTACAGGATCCCCGACGGGACGAGGTGGAAGACGAAGGTCGTCTCCCCCTTGACGACCGTGTGGCCGGCATTCGAGCCACCCTGATACCGAACCACCATGTCGGCATCGCGGGCGAGGAGATCCACGATCTTCCCCTTGCCCTCGTCCCCCCACTGGGTGCCGACCACCGCCAATGCGCCCATGGCTACCCCGCCCTCTCAACATGAAAAGGAGCCCTGGCCTGATTTGGCGAGAGCTCCCACAGGGCTTCCAGTCTAGGACCCCACCACCGTATTGTCAACAAACAACGTCTTAAGAAGCGCGCGAGCGAATGTTAACCCGGATCATTGATAAATGTCGTAACGAGGCGGCTGAGGCCGAAGCCCGCCGTGGCTGCTCGGAGTGAGGACGACGCAGGTGTACCCACAGCGGTACGTCGAGGAGGCCGATCGAGAACAGCCGCGCCGGGCGAGAGCATCGGCCGACGTAGTAGACATTTAGGAATGATCCGGGTTAATATTCGCCCGTGGGGCTGTAGCGCAGTTGGGAGCGCGTCAGACTGGCAGTCTGAAGGTCGCGGGTTCAATCCCCGCCAGCTCCACCAATTTCTTCCACTGACTTCCTACTATCAGCCTCATCACAGCTCGACAGATCCCCCGCAGGGTGGCCTAGCCTTGGCCTACCAGAAGATGGTGGGACAACAACTGGGGCAGGTCAATCTACTGTCAGATAATGGAGTCAGCGTCTGACTCCTGTTTTTTCAGTTGGGCTATGGTTCTGTGAAAAGCATCTTTTCTTCCATAGGCAGTCTCTCAAACTCCGATTCGAGCACGTATACCAATTCGTGGCTTCCGATTCCTCTAAGCTCTACTTTTTTGAGGACGAAACACGCCAATTTGCTTTGGGGACTCAAGTCAATGCCGCGCCGAGAAACTGCGAACGAAAGAGTACTGAGTTTCTGAAGCCGCGAGGCGAGGTTCAAACACGACCCAACGAAGTCATCGCCGCTACCCACAGATACGACTTGACCACGTGCAATACCGCATCGCAGTCGGCTTGGAGGTTTGCTGACATGTAGTCCGATTGTTTTGAGAAAGTCCCTCCTGTATTCTCGAGTTAGGGAGAGAAGTTTTCTTACAATGTTGCGTATGCTGCTTTCTCCTCCGGAATATGCCGTGTCCCACAGAAACATCACGCCGTCACCTAGGAACTTGGCGTAAAACGGCAAACTGCCCCATATTCTCACTCTATCTTCGCTCTTTCCCTCCGTAAAAAACTCCGCGGTTTTCGCAAAAAGCCATGGCAAATACCGGTTAAGGAATTCGGGGATTACTAAGTGAGAGTCAACCTGATTGGCGAAGTCCGTGAACCCCTCAAGGTCTAAAAACGCGGCAAGTGCATGAGTGTAATTGCCCCTCAGAGAGAGGTCCCCTAGACCTAGGATTGACTCGTTAAATTGTTGAAACTCGTGATGAGTGAGCGAATTGAGGGCGAATCCCTTTCCGTATTTGGATTCATCCGCTGCAATGAGTTTGTAAGGAAGATGAAGCCGACCCATAGAGATTTCTTTTCTGTGGCCTAATTATTGCGTTGACTGCTCCCAACCCCTGCTGGCCATATCTTGAAACCTTCCCAATAGCGAAGCCAGGATCCCTTTACATTGTTTACAATTTCCAACGGGTGAGTCAAGCACGATTTGCCGAGGCCGTCGGTGCGGTTTGAGCGGCGCTCGTCTGTCAACACGACGAACTGGCGGGACCTGCCGGTTGCCAAGGCATCCTAGAGGAGCATGTCCTAGGGTGGTACGACAACCAGGGGCAGGTCAGTGGCTAAGCCAAGCTGTCACGGATGTCTGCGCCAGTCTGGCGGCGGGGTTTCAACATCCCAGTAATTTCCTGGAGTGTCAAATTCCACCCCGACTATCCACTGCATAGCTTGTGCTGCCGGCCCAACTGGAATCGACCGAATAACATGGGCCCTGATGTGACGATTATTGGACGGAGTGGAAAGGGCCAACAAGGTCTCGTGCTTGAAGGAGCGCGGTGCGATGAACTGGCAGCCGTGATAGCTCACAACAGTGACAAATACCACGCAGGGGTCCCTGATTTCGAGATAGGGATCCAAGCTGGTTCTACTGTATTCTAAGCGGAGGTCGATATGCCTGGAGGGGAAAGAAGGCATCGTAGGTGCACCATTTGAACCTCGATCTCATGGAGCTTCCAGCAGAACAGCAAACCAAGAATGGCCAGTAGGCTGGGCAATCCTTCAGGAAGAACCAGTATGAACTCAAAGGCGTTCACGCGACACCGTTACGTAAAAGTTACCTTAAATAGTGAGCAAAGAGGGTGCCCGAAGGCAGTTATGTCCCATCGCAAAACTGATCCTATAGAATTAACATGGGTTTTATCTGATTTGTGCGGGTGAGAGACCAGGCATACTGCATCCCAAGCCCGGATTTTCAAGACCAACGCTACACTTTTGTGACTGCACTTTTGTATAGGGTCGTCATGCCCTTCCTGACCGAGCCCGAACAGTTGCGTGGGCCTGTGAGCTTGGCGCAGACGGACAGCGACCTTGCTCACGCCATTCAAGAGAGCCCCGTGTGGCGGGAGGGATCGTCTCAAGGGACCGCCGCCCGGTAGGGTGACATGAATGACAGCGTAGTGGCGGGTGGCTACGCGGTTGTGCCTGGGTTGCGGATTAGCGGACAGGTGGCCCGCTCCTGCCCGCTTAGTTCCTTGCAATCCGTGCTATTCGCGGGTAGTATCATCCACTGTGTCAACTGTATACCGAAATTGGAGGTGCAATATGAGCATATTTGCGGGTGAGAAAGCAGGGAAGATGGAAGTCAATGTGATGCGTTGGATTAAAGGGATTTTACTTGCGTTAATTCTGATGCTCTGGGGCTACATCGGGATCGAGATGTCCGCCACCAAGCTAGATTGGCTACAGGCAGGGCTTGGTGCCACTCTTGCATATTTTGTATTGCAGCTTTATATCCTAGAAGCCAAGCTCGACACGTTCTTAGAAAGGACAGCCGCGAAGTAATTGGCGTCCTGCATTCAAACAAAGCATGCTGGGCGGTATAACTTCCCGGGTGAAGACTATGTACGACCTGCCCTAGATCGGGGAACGCCATGAAAAAGATCTTCGCGTTCGCATGTTGTGTCATGTTCATTCCGTTCGTGTCCGCGCATGCGGATCAGGGTGGTTTCACGAACTCGGGCGGCTCGTTGTCGGGAGGGAGCAGCGTAGCGAACCCGCCGGGCACGTTGACGATTGCCGGCGGAACCCTGACGTTCCTATCGAGCGACGGGATGACAGCGATCGACGCCGGCTTTTCGAGCAGCTCGACTGTGGAACGTTGCTCGGGCGGTGGCAGAGGCGGCCATGTGACCTGCGCCTTTACCTTCACGGGCACCTTCAGCGGCACGTTGACAGTGAATGGAGCGACGCAGGCGATCAACGGCGCCACCTCCCAGGTCTATCGAACAAACGGCGTCGTTGTCACAGGAACGACCGGCTACAATTCCGCGTACACGCCGTTCTACTTCTCGAACAGCGGCCAGATTCTCCGCTCCGACGACCTGAACGGCAGCAACCTGATCTCGTACGGAACGCAGGGCGGCGATGTCGGGCAGTTTTACGGCGCCTACGGCATCGCGTTGGATCCTGCTGGCAAAATCTACGTTGCCGATACGTACAATTCCCGCATCGTCCGCATCGACGATATGAACGGAACCAACTGGACCAGCTTTGGCGCCTCTGGTTCGGATGTCGCACAATTCAGCAATCCTTCGGGTATTAGCATCGATGCTGCCGGCAGGATTTACGTGATGGACACGGACAATTCCCGGCTGGTCCGAATGGACGATATGAACGGCACGAACTGGACCACTTTTAGCGGGATCGGGTCCGGCGTTGGCCAATTCGCGCAATACGTCGCGCCTGTTGCGTTCGATGCGAGCGGACGGATCTACGTTGCGGACACCGGGAACACACGGATCGTTCGCATGGACGATATGAGCGGCACCAACTGGACCACCTTGACGCAGTCCCCGGTCGTTTACGGCTACATTTACTCCTTCGCGTCTCCCATTGGAGTTGGCGTGGACGCCGCCGGCAGGATCTACGTCGCCGACGGGTATCGGCCCTCGGTAGTTCGCGTCGACGATATGACGGGGACCAATTGGACGTCCATAAGCCTGGGTTCCAGCGCTACACCGAACAGCATTGCCGTCGATTCCAGTGGAATGGTCCTGGTGGGAGGCGGCGGCGCACAAATTGTGGACAACATGGCGGTGGTTCTTACCTCCTCCAGCGCATTGACTCAGTACTATGGCCCCTACTACGTCTTCGGAGCGACCCCCATTTCTGTGCCGACTCCCCGTCCTTCGGCGATTAGGTTTTCGCCTCCGACGTTGACGTTCGCCCAGAATATGGGCACGACCAGCGCCGCGCAAACCATCACCATCACGAACTTCGGGGGCAGTCCGCTGAACGGAGTGAATCTTGCCGCGAGCGGTGGATTCTCGGAAACGGACAAGTGCGCGGGGGCCCTGTCAGCGGGATCAAACTGCGCAGTGTCCGTCACGTTCACGCCGCAGGCGGTTGGTCCGGTGACCGGGGCGCTGAATGTGAGCGACGATTCCGGAAACTTGGGTTCAACGCAAGTGGTCCCGCTCAATGGCACGGGAACCACGCCGAGCGCCTCGGCGGCTCCAACGACGTTATCCTTCTCATCGCAAGCAGTCGGCACGACGAAGAACATCACGCTGCAAAGCACAGGGACGGGACCGTTACAAGTCACAAGCATCGTCGCCACGGCGCCGTTTAGCCAAAAAAATAATTGCAGCGGGAGCATCGCGCCCGCTGCGTCGTGCACCATCCAGGTGACATTCGCGCCGACCGTGGCTGGTCCCGCTTCCGGAGCCGTCACGATCACGGACAATGCCGGGACCCAAAGCGTCAGCCTCCAGGCCAAAAGCGATGATTGAGACTGTGGCAATAGTCACCACACTCATAATCCTCTCCCGCCTTTCGAAGACTGCCCCTGCGACCTGCAACCTAACCTAGAATCCTGGGATTGCGAGGCGGAATTCGCCCCTCGCGAAGACGAGGCTGCTTACTTCATCGAGCGTCCCGCGACCCATCATCGAGAGACTCAACGGGAAATCGTGCACATCCTCTCCGAGCCCGACGCGATACAGCGCTGGATGCCGATGGACAAGCATTTCCTCGGACGTCGGGTCTTTCTGAAGAAAATGACTGCATGGGGCGCGGCGGGCATTCCTTGCGTCGCGACCCTAATGGCTGCCGCCGCCTATTCGGATAACGCGGCAGGAGAAACCGGCATCAAGGCCACATACGATCCCGCGG
>VBOK01000043.1 GCA_005877565.1 Nitrospirota bacterium | reverse complement strand
ATTCGGCCTCGGTCGGCAAGCGTTTCCCCGCCCATCGGCAGTAAGCGTCCGCGTCATACCAGTCGACGTTGACCACCGGATGATCCTTGAAAGTATTGGGTACGGTGTTCCCATGCCAAAGGGTCAGCTTTTTGTCCCGTGGGTGTTCAGGAATGCGATGACCGGTTGCCGTGACGAATTCCAAGTACCGCCCGTTGGCCACCTCGTAGATGTCCATGTAAAACGCGTCGAGGTGGATCAGCCGTTCCGGGTACTCGTCTCGGCCCCCGTCGCGGTTGCTGAGGGACGTCCCCATCAGAAATTCACCGGCCGGGATCAGGCTCATCGGCGCCCCGTCCTTGCCTGTGACGGTTGGGGGAAGCTCGCTTGGGTCGGCGACCAGAGGCGCAGCCAGAAGCAAGCCGCCTAAGAGCAGGAAGCATATCCAACAACGTAAAGGCATCGACACTCCCTTCTTCGAGTTGTCATGGTAAGTTACAACTATCAACCGGCAAGAGGAGTGTCAAGGACAGCATTTGAAGACATGGAGGCAAATCTGGATGTTTCTCCGTCAGATGGCCATCGCTGTTCTGGCCTGTGTCTGGCTTTCACCGTCACTTGCAACTGTTGCCGCTGATTCTCTGGAGGAAGCCCGCGCAGCCTACCAGCAACAGCAGTATGAGCAGGCCTTGAAACTTCTGGATCCTGTGATCGGAAACGGGGTCGGGCCTCCCGGCGCCCTGGAGCTGCGGGTCCGAACCTACCTGAAGCTGGGCCAAACCGATAAGGCCGTCGAGGATTACCTTCGATGGGCAGACCATCGAGGTAAAGATGACGTCGCACTCTTGCGTGAGCTCACGATCAAGGTCATCGGCGCCGCCATCGGTGATATGCGCGAGCAGATGCGCGGGGCGGCTGTGACGGCGCTCAAGGAGATGGGCGGAGACGAGGCTCTTCCGCTGCTGGAAAAGGCCTTGGACGATCAGTCGGGGCTTATCCGAGCCTTAGCGGTTGAAGGCATGTCGAGGCATGGCCATGCTGACAGGTCCAAGCGCCTGCGTGAGCTGCTGCATGATCCTGCCGCCCTCGTCCGGGTTGCTGTCTTGCGCGCGCTCGGTGAGTCGGGCAATCGAGGGCTGATGCCAGAGATCGAACCCCTTTTAAGAGACGAGCAGCCACGGGTGAAAGCTGCGGCCAGGGCGGCTCTCGTGGCCCTGGGCCGGAGCGAGGCACTGCCGGGCGTTCTGGAATTGGTCAAACATCCCAAGCCTGATGAGCGAGTCGCTGTGCTCAGTATCCTGGGGCACCTGAAAGACAGCCGGGTTGCCTCATCGCTCTTCGGTGCCTTGTCGGACCGGGAGGCGGCCGTTCGGGCGACCGCGGCCGGCGTCCTCGCCGAACGGAAAGAGGCGGGCGCAGCCGCAGCGCTCACCCTACTCTTGAAAGACCCCGTTCCTCCGGTGCGCGGCGTTGCGGCCACCGGGCTGACGAAATTGCAGGGGAAGATGGCGGCATCGCTGATCGAACCGCTTCTGCAGGAAACCGTTCCGGTTGTTCGCGCCGAAGTGGCTGCTGCGCTTCTGCCTTTCAATCCGGTTTCGGCCGAGCCGGTCTTGCGGGATGCGATGAATTCGCCAGATCCTGGTGTCCGCTCGGCCGTGGCGAAGCACCTTGGCCAGGCGGGGAACCAAGCCATCCCCTATCTGCTTGATCTCTTGCACGACCAGACGCCACGGCCGCGCATTTCGGCCATCCGGGCGCTTGGTCATGTCGGGAACATCAAACACGTGGCCGTCTTGAGGCCGATCCTTGGTGATCCAGATGTAGCCGTGCGTGTGACTGCCGCGGGCGCCATCGGCCGTTTGCTGATGACAGTCCAGTAACTACACAAATCGGTAGCCTGTTACTAAATCTAATTGAGCGTGTGAATCATCGTAAGTTTTTGAATTCTTGTCTTTTCTAAGGCATTGGAAGCGCTTGATGGAAATAAGCAGAAGCGGGGCGGTCCCTATTTCAGTGCTTGACAGACTTCCGTGGTCTTGTGGTATACACAAATTCTCTTCCTACGGTAACCTGATGACTCTGTCTTTCAACGAACTGAACTTCAAGTTAAGGAGGTTTGGGCCATGAAGAAGGTAGGCGTGTTTATGGCAGTCGCCATCGGAGCGATCGCGCTCTTGGCGGTCCCGATGACATCATGGGCGGGCGGGACAGTCGAAGGGAAGGTGTCCTTTTCGGGCAATCCCCCGGCGCCGAAGGAGTTCCTCTTCGCAAAGTTCCCCAATCCAAGGTTCTGCGTGAAGAATCCCAACAAGGATGCGAAAGGCGAGAAGCGGCTCCTTCATGAGGTCCAAGTCGGGAAAGATGGGGGCCTGAAAAACGCGGTCGTTGCTATCGAAGGCATCAATGATGAAAAGTTTGTGGCGGACTTCAAGGGGCAGGACATCGAGGCAGAACTTTGCGAGTTCAAGCCCTATACGGGGGTGGTGGTCGAGAATCAAAAGTCGTTTCGAGTGGTCAACAACGATGAAGAGCATGTTCAAGTTGAGTTCGTCAAGAAGGAGGGCGACCAGTTAATTTTCAAGGACGTTGAGCTAGACCCCAAAGATAAAAAGTTCAAAGAGACAAGGTTCAAGGCATCCGATGCTATCCGTACAGACACCGGTACTGTTAGTGAGGCAGATTTGAAACCGGGCGCTAAGATCGTCATAGTAAGGGGTGTGTTGCATAATCCACACTCATTTAAGGTTAAGGGCCCCTCTTCAGCAACCATCTTTAACATTGCCTTGCCGGAGAAGGGAAGCAAACTGGACAAGCCGTTGAAGCCAAACTCGCCCAAACCCGGTGAATCCGTTTTCAGGATGCAGTGCGACCAACACGAGTTCATGCAGGTCTGGGCATTACCGGTGACCAATCCTTACTACGCCGTAGTGGGCGAGGACGGCAAGTTTGAAATCAAGGATGTGCCGGCCGGCAAGTACAAGCTAGTGGCTTGGCATCCGAGGCTGAACAATGGTAAGCCCATCGAGCAGGAGATTGAGGTCAAGGATGGAGCGGCTGCGTCGGCCAAGTTCGAGTTCAAGCACTAATTATTGAATCCCACATAGTCGTTGGGAGGCGGCGGAAGAATGTTTCCGCCGCCTCTTTTTTGCCTGTCGTTCGGCCTGTCTGCGCCTTGCCTTCCCTGCAATGGATGACTTAGAATCGGTTCCAGATCTGACGAGGAGAAGAATGCCGCGTGGCTCGGACGCTCTCACTGGCCGAAATCTTCCAACTCGGCTACTACTGGGAATGCAAGGTCCTGCTGACGGCGGTCAAGCTCGATGTCTTTGGTGCTCTGGCTGAAGGAGTTCGGACTGCCTCTGACGTATCCCGCCGCCTACAGACCGACCGCAAGGCTACAGAAATTCTCATGAACGCGCTCGCTTCGATCGGCCTGCTCCGAAAGAGCGGCGAGCAGTTTCTGAACGCGCCGGAAACCCAGGAGTACCTCGTGAAGGGCAGCCCCAAGTATGCCGGCCATCTGCTCTTGTTGCAGGAGGCCGAGTGGGACAACTGGGGCCGGCTCGAGTCGGTCGTTCGCAACGGTCGCTCCCCTGTGAAGGGACACATGTTTCAGACGGATCCGCAGTTGGCGGAGAACGTGCTGATGGTGCTCCACCACGTGGCCTTGCAGCATTCGCCGACGTTGGCCAAACAGATCGACCTCAGCCGCGCGCAGACCCTCTTGGATCTGGGGGGTGGTGCCGGGACT
>VBOK01000153.1 GCA_005877565.1 Nitrospirota bacterium | reverse complement strand
ACTGGTCAGACTTGGCAGAGTATTGGTTCACCATGAGGACCGGAACCCGCAGGCTGGTGGCCGGGAACGGCTGCGGCGCCTTGAGTGGTTGGATCTGCACGTCGGGACGATGGCTCTCGGCTGTCGCTGACCGAGCCGTGGCCATGGCAGACGCAGTCGACTCTGCAAGAGCCGATACAGCAGAAGCTTCGGACGCCACAGGTGCGTGGTGGAGTCCTCTCATCACCGGAATAGAGCTCTCTTTGACGACGGCCCTATCCTGCTTGACGAGACGACAGTCCGGGCCTCCTCGGTCGCTATAGAGGTTCGTTCCATTCGGTAGCATGCACAGCCAGACATCGGCAAACGCCACGGGTACAGTGAAACCGAGGCCGAGAACGAGACCTATGAGCGAGAAAGTAATTCTCTGTCGCATGATAATGAGAAATACAGCAATTTCAGTGCCTTCCTACGCTTATAGGCTAGCTCGTTCTCACCCTGAGCCTAACCCGTTAATTCTTTACGCAAACTTTACATCTTGGCCAGCGCGAGAGGGAAGGGGAGCCCAATGGGATCGGCGGAAACTTCTATCTGCTTGGATAGTGCACGTATCTCTTCAGATAGGCCATGTCCGGCTACTGTTGCCCTATTGGCTCCCCGTCAGCTCGTCACTGCTCCCTCTGAGGCAGAAGAGACATGCCGGGCGTATTTGGCCATGACGCCGGTGGTGTAACGAGGCACCGGCGGTTTCCACTTGCTGAGCCGAGTCTTGATTTCTTTCTGCGTCAGTTTGACGTTCAGCGTGCGAGCAGGCACATCGAAGACGATGATGTCGCCGGTTTTAAGCGCCGCGATGGGGCCTTTCTTGGCCGCTTCCGGCGCGACGTGGCCGGCCATCAGACCGTGCGTGGCGCCCGAGAAGCGACCGTCGGTGAGCAGGGCGACGGACTCCCCCAAACCCGCGCCGACGATCGCGGCCGTCACGCCCAACATCTCGCGCATGCCTGGGCCGCCCGCCGGCCCTTCATAGCGGATCACGACCACATCGCCTGCCTTGATCTGCCCAGCCTTGACGGCGGCGAAGGCGTCTTCCTCACGGTCGAAGACCCTGGCCGGGCCTCTGAACGAGGTCATCGAGTGCCCAGCCACTTTCACGACGCAGCCCTCCGGCGCCACGTTTCCTTTCAGAATGACCAGCCCCCCCGCCGGCTTAATCGGATTGGACAACGGCCGGACGACGTGCTGTCCTGGCGTCTCGCTCGCTTGTCGGGCTTCCTCGCCAATCGTCCGACCAGTGACCGCGAGCTGATCGGCATGCAACAGGCCGGCGTCCAGCAGCCGCTTGGCGACCAGCGTCGTGCCGCCCGCCGCATAGAGATCGGCTGCCATGAAACGGCCCCCCGGCTTCAGATCAGCCAGCAAGGGAATCTTCCGGTTGATCTTGTCGAAGTCGTCGATAGTCAATCGCACGCCGGCTTCCCGCGCGACGGCCAGAAGATGCAGCACGGCATTCGTGGAGCCGCCAGTGGTGGCGACAGCAGCGATGGCGTTGTCCAGGGCCTTGCGCGTGATGATCTGACGCGGGTGCAGGTCTTTCCGCAGCAGCTCCATCACCAACTGGCCGCAGCGGAACGCGACTTCATCCTTACGCGGGTCCATCGCCGGCACGCCGTTGAAGCCCATCGGGGAGATGCCCAGGAACTCGAACGCGATCGCCATCGTATTCGCAGTGAACTGGCCGCCGCAGGCACCGGCCCCTGGGCAGGCGTGGTTCTCCAGATCGCGCAGCTCCGCTTCCGTCATCTTGCCAGCCGCGTGCTTCCCGACCGCCTCGAAGACATCCTGGATCGTGACGTCGTGCCCCTGGAACTTGCCAGGCATGATGGAGCCGCCATACAGCATCAGCGACGGGAGGTTCAGCCGGGCCAGCGCCATGACCGTGCCGGGGATCGTCTTGTCACAGCCGGACAGTGCCACAACCGCGTCGAACAGGTGCCCGCGCGCGACCAACTCGATAGAGTCGGCGATCACTTCACGGCTGATCAGTGAGGCCTTCATGCCTTCCGTACCCATTGCGATGCCATCGGAGACCGCAATCGTGTTGTACTCGATGGGGGTCCCTCCCGCGGCGCGAATGCCGGCCTTCACCTTTTCGGAAAGGCGCCGGAGATGGTAGTTGCAGGGCATGACCTCGATCCAAGTGTTGGCCACCCCCACCAGCGGGCGGGACAGGTCGTCATCGGTGAACCCGACGGCCTTGAGCATGGCGCGGGCCGGCGCTCGACCCGGCCCGTCTACAAGGTCACGGCTTCTGCGTTTCGGCTGGCTCGTCATGTGGTCTCTCTATCCTAGCGGTTTGCGTCGGCAGTGGTTCTGTCCGGAAACCATACTTATAGCATTCATGCCCTTCAGTCCAGAAGCAAGCTATGCTGACAGCTTCGACCTGAGCCAGCGTACATACGCCCGGCGCCAGGCACGCAGGGTGATCATGAAATCCTATTGATTTCAAGGCATTACAATAATGCTGATACCTGAATGCTGATACCTGGGTTATACTGTAAGTTAAGTGGGAAAGAAAAGCCCCCTAAAGAGAAGGTGGAGAAATGCGGCGTCTGACCATCCCTAAGCGGGTTCAATTGCCTTTCGGCTATGTCGTGACGATCAAGCAAGTCACGGACGGCGAGATGGAGGAGATCGTCGAGGACGGAACCGGCGAGTCGGTAGACGGGTACTGGGATCCTGACGAGCGCGTTTTATACATCCGAAAGTCCCTGCCGATCCGCCGACGTCGCTATATCCTCGCCCACGAACTCGGGCACGCCTGGAACGATTGGCAGCACCACGCGATGGATAACGGGATTGCCTCTAACTATTAACAGTCCCGCTCAAGCAAGGAAGAGATACCGTCAACGACGCAGTTTCCGCCACTGCCGCAGCCCTCAGGTTCCGCATCGACCCAAAGTCCGAATTTCGCGGCCCGTGCGTCTCTTTCTCAGGGATCGCTCCTGGGGCCTGTGGTAGCCACATGAAACTCGGCAACTCTGGGGCGGACTAGGCCGGCAAGTCCTGGTAGCGGAGCTTCGCTGCCTCATGGCGCGTCCCGGCCTGAAAGACGATCTCCTCGTCCGTTGTGAGGGACTGGTCCACATAGACCTCCAGGCCGTAGAGATT
>VBOK01000152.1 GCA_005877565.1 Nitrospirota bacterium | reverse complement strand
GCGGCGGTTGGCTGCTCGGTGGCGGTTGGCTGCTCGGAGGCGGTTGGGTGCTGGGGGCTGGCATCACTAGATTCAGCAATCGTTCCATGAAACCCCTCAAGCCACCCCCTGTTGAAGGTTGCTGTTGGGCAACCGCCCATTGCGGATTGATACTGGATAAGCAAGTGAACACCACGCACAGGAGAAAGAGTTTTCTCAACCGCTGATCTAAGAGCCCACGTAATGCAAACATTATCGTTACTCCTTACTCCTTTGTGAGAAACTCTCCTATCGGGGTTCTATCGCTTGAAGCGGTGGATTTTCGCCACCACTCTTCATGTGATTTTTAGCATATCCCATGCCAGGCACATGACACCGTTAAGACGGCTCTTTCTCAGATACCTTGATGCAATCCCTAGGAGTCCAATCACTTAGAGCCCCTGAAAACCAGAAAATATAAAATGAATCAATAAGTTTTAAATTTTGTCTCGACCCTCATAAGGCTGTTCAGAATTGTGCGATGAAAAGCAATCTTTCAATCCGCCCGTCGGCAGCCCGGCTATCAGGCGCATGACCTGACCCAAAGCTTTGCGCCCCACTTTGCAGTGGGTTTACCTTTCTCTGGAAAGGATCCTCGGCAATTCATGCTTCCCAGACTAATTCGCATTTGTAAGAAGCACGGGAGAGGCTGGTTAAGAGCAGGTAAAGTGACAGTGTAAAGGAGTGCTAAATCTGCTTCGCGAGGACGGTGTTTGTGGGAGGAAACGAAAAGTTTCTGGAACTGGAATAGGCTGCCTTGGGAGCATTATGAACTGTATTAGCAGAATTGCCAGAAGGCCGCACGAGAACTAAGGGCGGGTACGAGTGTAGGCAAGACCAGGGATAGTTGAGTCCACCAGACGACCGGTCCCAGCGCGTAACGGACAGCCAGTTTCGCGCTCTGCAGATTAGAACTGCAGCGAAAGTCCCCCGACGAAGTGGTGAGCCTGATACAGGGTGTGAAGAGTGACATTTCTGCCGAAATCGAACGCTGCTTGATTGTACTTGTACTCTCCGAAGAGAGCCAGGCGCTCGGTCAGAGCAAACCGCATTCCGCCCAGAGCATTGAGTCCTGGACTGCCATCGGCGCCAGTCGCAAAGTCTGGGCCGGAAATCCGCGCCCAAAAGATTCCGAATCCGACTCCGGCGTACGGCTGAAAGCGCTCGCCGGGGTAGCGGACGATCCAGTTCAATGCCCAGGTGGCCATCCGGATATGAGCCCCGGCGAAGTTTTGGGTGAGAGATCCACCGGGTCCAGTGCCTGTCAGGTCTTGTTGCTTCACATGAGGGTTGGTGTAGAAGAATTCTGTTTCAACTCCCAACCAGCTTTTCGGGCTGCGAAAGAACCCAAGTTTAGCGCCCAAAATCGCTGAACGAGCCAGTTTCAGGTCAGTAAACGTCAACGCCGAAAAGTTTCCGGTACCTCTGACGTCTTGCATTCGTTCAGGGATCGTCAGTCCTCCATAGAGACCTATGTAGCGATCGGGGCGGCGGTCTGCCGCGGCGGCTTCCCCCATGAGCGAAATGATAAAGAGACCAAGGATCACAGCCCAGTATGCGAGTCGCTTAGTTTTCACCATACACAATGAGCCTCTAAAAGGTTGAGTTAGTGTACCGCATTTTACAAATTATGACAAATGTTTGACTGTATAAATTCTAAATCTTTCAATTTTTCCGGCCTACCGAAAAATCAACGGACGCTGTGTGTTGAGTTCAGATGCTTGGTCACAAGTTCGTCATTGATTGGAATGAAAGCAGTAATAGTGACGGTCGTGCTGCTCGCCTAAAGACCTCCGCCTCCTCGGCCCCTCTCCTCTCATTACCCTATACCTTCTGCCTACTCCACCGGGCTACTCTTGTGGTACTGGTTCGCTTGGTGCGGAGTCACCGCATCGCAAGGGCTACGGACAAGGCTTGTGGAGTTGGATATTACCGCCTCCTAAAGTTCCGCCAGCCGAATAGCCGTTGCTCAAGCTGATCTCTGCATTCGCTTCGAAGTTCCACTGTCGTGGAGAGACGACGCAGAACGCGCTATGGAGACAGGAGGTGGTGCTTTCGGATAAGGCGGTGCAGCGTGGAACGATGGATGCCGAGCTCCTTGGCCGCAAGGGTCAGGTTTCCGCCTTGCTCATGGATCGATTTCTCGAGGAACTCCTTTTCAAGTCGTTCGAGAATCTTTTCCCTCCATTCGCGGTAGCTGCTGAACCGCCCTTGCCGTTCAGTCGCCATCAAGATCGCCTCGGGAAGATCTTGCACAGTGATGAAAGGCCCCGTAGCATAGGCCAGGGCCCGCCCCACCGCGTTCTTCAACTCCCGCACATTCCCCGGCCAGTCATATTGCGTCAACCACTCCATCGCCTCGGGCGTGATGCCTTCGATCGCCTTGCCGGAGCCCTTCGAACCCTCTTCCAGAAAATGGGCGACCAGGAGCGGGATGTCTTCCCGTCGCTCCCGCAAGGGGGGCACGCGAATTTCGAGGACGTTGATGCGGAAGAACAGGTCCTGCCGGAACCGTCCCAGTCTGATTTCTTCGCGGATGTCTCGATTCGTGGAGGCCACGAAGCGCACGTCAAACGGGATCGGCTTCCTCCCTCCCAAGCGACGGACGGCGCCCTCCTCCAAGGTACGAAGCAACTTGGCCTGAAGCGCGGGACTCAACTCGCAGAACTCGTCGAGAAAAAGCGTGCCACCGTCGGCGGCCTCCAACAACCCCTCCTTGGCGGATTGGGCCTCCGTGAACGCCCCGCGTTCGTAGCCAAACAGTTCCGCCTCTAAGAGGGTCTCTGGGATCGCGGCGCAGTTAAGCGGAACGAACGGCTGTCCTTGACGAGCACTGTTCTCATGGATGGCTCGAGCGACCGGCTCCTTGCCGACTCCGCTCTCGCCCAGGATCAGGACATTCGCGCTCACGGCGGCAACCTTGCGGATCTCGTCAAGCAATTTCAGCAACCCCCGGCTTTGTCCCACGATGCCGCCCACCGTGAATGCGCTTCGGCGCTGGCTTTGTAACAGTCCGTAGGCCTCCTTCGTCTTCCGCTTCTCTAACGCCTCCTTGACTACCGCTCGGAGTTGCTCCACTGAGAATGGTTTGATCAAATAATCGCAGGCGCCAAACTTCATCGCTTCTACCGCCGTGTCCACGGTCGGATAGGCGGTGATGAGGATCACGATGATCTCCGGATCGACCTGTTTCGCGATCCTGAGGACCTCGAGACCGCCCATCTTGGGCATCTTGCGATCCGTGATCACGACGTCGATCGACGAGGTCCTCAGGATTCGCTCTGCGGCCTCGCCAGAATCGACTGTGACCACCTCATACCCGCTTGGCTTGAGGATCTCCTGATAAGACAAGAGGACGTGTGGATCATCTTCAACGATGAGGATGGTTTCCGCCATTGCCGGTCTCCCCCGTCCAGTCGGCCGTCAAGAGCATACCTTGAACTGCCGGCACAGAAAGCGGAGCAACTAGTCCATCGAAAGAAAGCGCCTGACCGATCCTGCCTAAATACCACCGTTGACAACGGTGACGGTGACCGTTGTGGTGGTGGCGGTATTCCCCGCCGCATCGCGGGCCACCGCCGTGAGGGTGTGGGGCCCGTTGAGAACAGTCGTCGTATTCCATAAGAGGGCATAGGGCGCGGCTGTCAGTTCCGCCCCGAGGTTCACGCCATCGAGTTTGAACTGCACGCCTACGACGCCCACATTATCCGAGGCCGTGGCCGAGACGGTGAAGGTACCGGCAACGTTTGTCCCATTAGCGGGTGCCGTGATAGAGACCGTGGGCGGCGTGGTATCAGACGCAGCGTTGCTGACCGCGACGCTGACAGCAGCGGAGGTGGCCGTATTGCCGGCGGCGTCGCGCACCACCGCAGTCAAGATGTGGGACCCATTACTGGCTGTGGTGGTGATCCAGGCGAGGGTGTAGGGCGCCACAGTGATTTCTGAGCCGAGGTTCGCCCCATCGAGTTTGAACTGCACGCCCACGACGCCTACGTTATCCGAGGCCGTGGCCGAGACCGCCACCGTGCCGGAGACCGTGGCGCCAGCGGCCGGCGCCGTGATGGAGACCGTAGGCGGCGTCGTGTCGGCAACGGTC
>VBOK01000151.1 GCA_005877565.1 Nitrospirota bacterium | reverse complement strand
CCCAGGGGCACATCATCTCGGGAAAGACCTCGCAGTAGCCCCCCTTACGCACGCCGCCGCACGGGCCATAGCTCATGAACTTGGGACATTCGGCCTTCTCGCCCGCACCCGGGATCGGCGGGCGGTTGTGGATGCCTCCCGGAGCGCCGACGGGCGGCGGCCCCGGCTGGATCAGGGGAGTGGGCTTGTGGGATTCGTCCGCCATCAGTGCGCGTCCATGAAGCCGGCGATCTCGGTGAGCCGAAGCCTGGCCACTGCGATCTCGGGGGCGTACACCACCTCGTCTGCCGCCCAGATGGTCGTCCCTCGGCTCTTGCTGGTGATGCCCATGATGTTCCGCAAGACTTGGTGAATGTTGTCGTTGATGCGAACGACGTTAGCCTTGATGGGCGTCGTCAGTTTGCCGTCCTTGATCATGTAGGAATCGCCCACGACCGTTGCGGTGAAATCGCCGGTGCGCAAGCCGTTAATGGGGTAGGTATACCATATCCGACCGATGTACACACCGTTTTGAACCTGCCGCAGGAGGTCCTCGCGGGTGTTCTTCTTGCGCCCTTCGATGAAGACGTTAGTGGGCGCGACCGAGGGCGCCATGTCGAACCGGCGTCCACCGCCCGCGAAGCGGAAGCCGTTACGCGGCACCAGGGCGCTGGGATAGTCCTCAGGGGGGACGCCGAGCTTCTCCTTCGCGGCAGGGTCGCGCAGCATCCGCTCCGTCTCGTAGAAACTCGACAGGAGCCCGACGAGCTTCCCGTCTTTGATGAGGTCGGTCCGCCCGGTCGGGAGTCCTTCGCAGGTGATGCCTTTACTGCCCATGTGACCCTGGAGCGCCCCATGGTCATAAATGGTGAGGTTGTCATGTGCGACCTGCCGGCCGAGCTGTCCGTGAAAGGCCGAGCTGCAGTCGTAGAAGCTGGCGACTGTGAGACTCGGCAGGATCAGATTGCACATCAGCTCGGTCACCGGTTGTGGACCGAGGATGACCGCATACTCCCCGTTCTTGATGCGGACCCCGCCGACGGCGGACAGGGCATTGCGCGCAGCTTCGGCACCGGCGTCTCCCCGCATGGCGCTCAGGCGAGTGTGGCATCCGTACCCGGTCCCTTTTGCGCCTTCCCGTTCGACCATAGCGGTGACGAACGAGGCGATCAGGGTTGACTCGTCGGTTTGCACTTTGGGGAGGCGGGTCGAGCCGATTGCGATCCGTTCCAGCAGGACTGTGACGTCGCCGCCGACGATGAATCCCAGCTCGCGTAGCTTGGGCCCGGTCTGGGCCTGCGCCCGAAGCGATCCGGCCTTGGCGAATTCGTCCAGGGCGTGGGTGACGACCCGCCATCCGGCATGCACCAGATCGGCGTCCTTCAAGTCCATGGCGCTCGGGTCGTGGTATTTGCTCAGCGTCCGGCGTTCAGGGGACGGACGTGGCAGGGTTGTGAAGTCAGGGTCATGGACCGCGCTCCGTCTGGCCTTCTCCAGGGCCGCCTTGACGCCGTTGAGCGAGAGGTCTCCGGCTTCGCTGCCGAGCCCGATGCGCGGGCCCTTGGGGTTCTGGAAGACGGCCCGCACGCCAAGTCCGTAGGAGGAGGTGGATTTCGGTTCTTCGACGCCGTTGCATGGAATGTGTGAGGTGTAGTTGACGCGGGCAGTCAAGCCGTCATTGCTGGCCACGAACACTTCCGCTTCCTGGATGTCCTTCTGGCGGCGCAGGTAACGCAGCCCGTCCTCGGCAGTGCGTTTCAGTGTGGCCAAGCTGACCATGTGTGGTGATGCTACGCGGGCCCGGTCAGGTGCGCGCGGCTGCGGAGCGTCGGCCCGCCGTTCCCGAGCCGCCGGCCCTGCATCGGCTGGCCTTTTCCGCAATTGGGGATGGGGAAGAGCCGGAAGTCCCGGCCCACGGCATCCACCTTCATCAGGAAGGTCTTGGTGTCCGCCATGATGCCACCGCCCCGGTACAGTTGTCCGATTTGGCCGTTGCGGATCTCGTACACCTTCTGGGCAGAGATTCGGAAATTTTCCCGTGATTCTGCGATGGAGGGAATCCGGTGCCCCACGACGTAGTACCCTTTGTCGACCTCGCGGATGATATCCTCGGGTGCGCGCGCGCCAGCTGCGAACACGGTGGTGGACATGCGGACCAGTGGTACGAGATGGGCTTCCGTGGCCATGCAGGACCCGTTCGGGGGCACGTTGAGAATGGCCGCCGTCTGGCGGTTGTTCATGAAGCCCTTGAAGATCCCCTTCTCGATGTGCACGACTTTCCGGCCGGGCGTCCCTTCGTGGTCATATTTGTAGTGGCCGAAGCCCGGCAGTGACGGGTCCGAGTAGGCGGTGACGAGCGCAGACGCCACGGCCTTGCCGACCATGGTGTCGTTGAGCGCGCGCAGGAGCCAGCTCCGGCCCGCGTAGGCGGTCTCCATCTTCAGCGCGCGATCCAGTTCGGTGGGATGGCCGATGATCTCGTGAGCGAGGAGCGCGTTGAAGTGGGGGTCTGTGACCACCACGACGTCTTTGTCCGAGCTGCGGAGCGTTGGCGCGTGGGCCAGCTTGACGGCGTCGCGCGCCAGATTGGTGGAGAAGGTGAGGAGATCGAGGTTCCGGATGTGTTCCTCGACGACGCCTTCGGTGACGACCTCCCACCCACGCTGATGGCCGATGGTGTCGGATAGCTCCTGGTCACCGGTCTCGCTCACGGCGACGACGTCTACGGACCCTTTGCTCAGCGCGAAGGACTGGTCGATGCAGGCGCCCTCGGAACTTGTGAAGAGCTCGCGCGTCACCAGCGTCACGGCGCTGACGGTGTTGTATTTGAGCTGCTCGTCCACGTCTTGGACCGCACGTGAGACTTCCGTGACGTAGCGCACCATCTCATCAAGGGGGACCTGCCGGGGGTCGATGGCGTATTCGGCCTTGACCGTGTCACGTTGCACCTCGACCGGGGCTAGGCGAGAAGTGGCCAGGGCTTCACCGAGATCCTTGTATTTGTCCCGGACCCGGGCTTTTTCGCGGGCGTTGACGACGGCACGCGCGTACGCGTGCTTCAGGCCACTCGCCAGGGTTTGGGCGAGTCGTGGCAGATCGGCCTTGCCCAGCACCTGGCCGAAATACCCTGGGGCGATGGTGCTGTCTCCGGCCAGCACCCGGATGCCGCAAGCGATGTGGCTGTCTTCGTAGGCGTATTTGGACGTCCCGTTCTCCGATCCCGCGTGCTTCTCTTCGGCCACCTCGATCCGCAGGTCCGCATAACGGCACAGCTTGTACGTGCCCGGTGCCGCGGCGGCCAGTTCGGCAGCGGTGTTTTTGATGGCTTCCATCAAGTCGGTGGTGATGGCTTTTGAGAAGGTCGTCATCAGACGCAATAACTCTTTGTTGATACGGTCTTTGCCATGTGATTAGGGTGTATCACTGAGTTTATTGAACGTAAATTATAGTGAACCACCGCAGTCGTCGCAAGAGAAACAGGGGGGTTTTCTGCATTCTTGGGCAAAAGAAGTGGGTGGCCGGCAGATTTCTTCCATATTTTCTTGCACTTGCATCAATAGGACCAAAGGCCTACCGCCGGGATCAGGATTAGGCCATCGTGAAGGGAGCGGCTAGGTCTTCTTTGTGGTTGCAACGACGCCACCGTTGTCATATTGTCGGAGGCGGCGGAGGGGTGCCAAGCCAACGCGTGGCGGCGGATTTTCGCATTGACATCAATCGCAAGGGTTTGCTAAGCTTCCGACATTCATTTCGGCCCTGGCCGGCGCAACTTAATACCTTGTAAGTAAAGGAGAAATCCCCTTAGACAGACGATTAGGCGGGTTCGTGTTTAGATCGAACGAAGGAGGACGGTCCCATGAGTCTTGATTACGTCAAGTTTTCCCCTGGGTTTGACAAATTCATGCCCAAGGAATATCGCGATATGGTTGAACACGGTCCCTTCGGCAAGAAGGTGACCGTCTCGCAGATGGGATCGTTCAAAGAGATTCTGGAAGAGCATCCCATGTGCGCGGGGTGCGCGATGACCCTGTTCATCCGGCTGGCCATGATCTCCTTCCCGAACCCTGAGGACACCATTACGGTGGGGACGGCCGGCTGCGGGCGCTTGGCCATCTCCCAGGCGGCCATCCCCTTTGTCTCCATGCCTGGTTCCGGAAGGAGCGATTCACGACGATCATGCTGGACAATGAAGTGTACGGGAACACCGGCGGCCAGGAGAGCGGCATGACCAACAAGGGACAGGTCCTCAAGATGGCGCCGCTGGGCAAGAAGTTTGAAAAGATGGACATGGTCGGCATGGCCAAGCTCGCCGGGTGTGCCTATGTCGCGACGGTCGTCCCGAACAATCCGAGGCGGGTTGAAAGCGTCATCAAAAAGGCTGTCCTAGTCGCGCGTGAGATCGGCCCGACCTACATCCAGGCTTACACGTCCTGTAACATCGAGTACTCCATCCCGACCGATAAGGTGATGGAAGACGCGAAGAGCGTTGAGAACGACCGGTACCAGTTCTCCGAGCACCTCACTGAGGAAGCCAAGCACTACCTGGCGACGCGCTATGGGTATAAGGAGTATCTGCCGAAGCCGGCGACGGCAGCGGCCCTTCCGCAGGCCTAATTGCAAGTCCCTGTCTTGTGGGGGGAGAGATTAGGGAGGAAGACAGATGGCAAAGCGCTTTAACATTCGCATGGCGGGCGTGGGCGGCCAGGGGGTTGTGACCGGCTCGCACATCCTCAGCACCGCGGTCATCAGAGCCGGCGGTGAGAGCACGATCGTCCCGTTCTACGGGTCCGAGAAGCGGATGGCTCCGGTCGAGAGTTATGTGCGGGTCTCCGATGAACCGATCTATGAGATCGGCGAGATCACGTTTCCCCACATCTGCATCATCTTTCACCCGCAGGTGATCACGCACGGCAAGTCGTACACGATGCCCTTCTACTTCGGATTGAAGCAGAACGGCGTTCTGTTGATCAACCACGACGGCCCAATGAAGCTGCCGCCGCAAGAGACGAATGAGCTCAAGGAACGCAACGCCAAGCTGTATTACATCCCGGCGACGCAGCTCTCGCTCAAAGTTGCGGGTCTGGACTTGGCGACCAACATGGCGTTGATGGGCGCGATTGGGGCCATCACCCGGTTGACGACTCTCGAGGCGCTCGGAGGTGCCGTGAAGGATCGGTTCCTGGGGAAAGGCTTCGTCGTGTCCGGCGGGACCGCGGCGCTCGACAGCGTTGTGGAAAGAAAGTTCAAACAAAAACAGGAACTGATAGAGAAGAATATTGCCGTGATCAAGGCCGGTTGGGACTACGCTGAGGAACACGGCTGGGGCGTTGAAGAGAGGGCTGAGGCGAAGAAGGCCGACGATCTGGCCGCCGCCGAGGCTGCCTCCCGCTGATCCCAAGAATTAGGAGGAGACCTGCATGTATCTTGTTGCCGATATCAACGTTGATATCTGCGCAGCGACGAGCTGTAAACTCTGCACGCAGTACTGCCCGGAGGCCAACACGATTCTCTATAGCGACAATGCGGGCAAGGAAAAGGGCCTCAAGTACGGCTCGGCGTACGTGGCGGTGGACCGCTGCAAGGGTTGCGCGCAGTGCGTGTGGGTCTGCGACAATATGGCCAAACACCATGCGATCACGATGACGATGATCGACCAACTCCCCAAGGCGGCCATCACCGATCGCATCACCTACCTTGACAGCGGTGGGACCAAGGCGATAGCCGCTCCGGTCGAAGTGGCGTAGGGAGGGCGTATGCTCTTGCAAGGCCTCCCCGCGGAGAAAGAACGTATCATTGTGCCTGGACCGGCCGGCTTCATGCCGCCGTCCGCTGCCCAACTCGGTGTGGAATTGCCTCCCTCGGGGGTCGGCATCGCTTACGGGCATCACACTCCGGAGGACATCGCGATCGCAGAGATCGCCAAGCAGATGCTCACCAAGCCGAACGCCACGATCTTTCCAGGCCCCATGGTCCTGTGGGCGTGGAACGAGCATGCGGTCGAAAAGGCGATGGCGGTGCTGGAAATCGCGGCCCAGATTCCCAACGTGCTGATTATTCCGATGCCGGATTACCGGCCGAAGTACCCGAAGGTCGATCCGGAGGAGGTCATCAATCCGAACCATCCGAACCTGACGATCTGGGGCAACAAGATCGAGGCGTGTATTTTCGTCGGCGTGCATTGTCACTATGCAAACCTCACGCTGAAGATGATCCGTGCCGGCACGAACTGTTGCACCGCGGCGCTTTGCGCGGAGCAGGGCCATGAGGACGCGATGCTGAGCGTCCACGACATGGATGCCGCCAAGCTCAGGAAAGTGGCCCAAATCTTCAAGCGGGTGCGTGAACAGATGGGGATTAAACTCCCCGCCGATGGCAAAAACGTCCGTTATACCGGCTTGCAAAGCCGTGTCAACGGGAATGAGACTCATATCAATCCGCTTGTCGCGTTGAAGCCTGGGGCTCCACCCGCTGGCGTTCATATGCCCTCTGAAGGGCAGATGCCTCACTGACAATTTTTCTCGAACCCGAGGAGGCAACAATGAGCAATCCCCTCGAACCCGAAGTCAAAACGAACCCGCAGGGGGATCCGATCACCTCTGTCGAACCCGAGCAGAAGACCAACCCCCAGGGCGATCCCATCACTTCGGCTGCTCCGATCAAGGTGGGAGGCAGCTCGAAGGATCCGCACGAGGGGGCGAAAAAGCAGCGGGTGGTGACGCCTGAGTACATGTTCTTTGAGGCGCCGCGGAAGCGCGAGTTCATCACCGGGAGTGAGGCGGCGAAAGAAGCGGTGCGCCGCTCCAATGTGGATTTCTCGGTGGCCTATCCGATTACCCCTCAGAGTGAAACCATGCAGTTGATCGGGGTTCTCTACGGAGAGGGGTATGTAAAGGAATACTATCGCGGTGAAGAGGAATACGGCGTCATGTCGGCCATCGCCGGAGGTTCCAGGGCAGGTGTCCGTTGCTTTACGGCAACGGCCGGTCCAGGCACGCTCCGCGGCATCGAGCCGATCGCTTCATGGCCCGGCCACCGACTTCCGGCCGTGGCCATGTTTACCTGCCGGGTGGTCAATGCTCCCCTGGCGATCCAGCCCGACAATATCGAGATTTCATACCTCTTGAA
>VBOK01000003.1 GCA_005877565.1 Nitrospirota bacterium | reverse complement strand
AAGGACGGCGCCCTCAAATCGGTGATCGTGCGGTAGATGGTTTCTGATCTGTGCCTCCGGCACAGTTTCTCTTGCTTACTTCGATCCGAGCACGTCCTGCATGTCGTACAGACCAGGGGCCTGCGCGACCACCCACTGAGCGGCCCGCAGGGCGCCCCGCGCAAAGGTGTCGCGGCTCTGCACGCGATGCGTCACCTCGATTCGCTCGCCCAGTCCCCCGAAGAGGACGGTATGGTCGCCGATGATGTCCCCTGCCCGGATGACCTGCATGCCGATCTCGCCCCGCTTGCGCTCGCCGATCATCCCCTTGCGCCCGTAGGCGGCCACCGCGTCCAGGATCTTCAGGAGAACAGTGACCCCCACGCTCATGTTCGGAGCGAAGACGCACGGAATCGGTCTGGCGAGCGCGCGGAGCTCCGCCAGTTGCTTGGCCGAGAACCCGGTCGTCCCGATGACCATGGCTTTCCTGGAGGCAGCCATGATCGCCAGATGCGCAAGCGTGGCGTCCGGAGAGGTGAACTCGATCAGGACCTCGGCGCGGGCGGCCAGCGCGGTCAGATCATCGGTCACCGCCACACCCAGACGGCCGCACCCCGCGGTTTCTCCGGCGTCGGCCCCGACCGCCGGATGCCCTTTCCGCTCCACCGCTCCCGCCAGCTCGAGGTTCGGCGACTCCTTGATTAGGCCGACGAGCCGCGTGCCCATGCGCCCTCCGGCCCCAGCCACCACGACCTTGATCTTCCCCTTCCCTTTCACCATCCACCCCTCCGAAAGACCACGCCACCGCTTCGGATCAATTCCAACTCCCCGCACTCCGCCTACCCCGATTTAGCGAGCTTGTTTCTTGATAAGCTTCAGCGGGTGACGTCGATGTCGCCGCAGGTGAGTGGGTGACGCCGGTCGGGGGACCCCCGCCAACGCGAGCCGGAGTCATCGGGGCTGCGACCGGCCGCAAGACGGCGGGGGAAACCGGCGGCAGGACCCGCGAGCCGCAGTCGACAGGACCCGCCTCTACATTGCTCGCTCAATGTCTAAATCAGCTTCAAGTCCTTCATGACCCGAGTCAGCTTGTCGAGGTTCTCTTGCGACATCGGGCAGAGGGGCAACCGTAGCTCTGCCGTGGCCTTGCCCATCAGCGCGACGGCATGCTTGATAGGGATCGGATTCGTTTCCAGGAACAGAGCCTGGAAGAGAGGGTAGAGCTTGTAATGGATGGCGCGGGCCTTGGCCGCATCCCCGGCCGCCCAGGCGTCTACCAGCGCCGCCATCTCGGCCGGCGCCACGTTGGCGGTCACCGTGACGACGCCCTGCGCACCTAGCGCCAGCATCGGCAAGGTCAGCGCATCATCGCCGGAGAGGACCGTGATCCGGTCGCCGCAGAGCTGGATGATCTCGCTCACCTGCTGGAGCGACCCCGCTCCTTCCTTGATGCCCACGATGTTCCGGACCTGGGCCAGCCGCGCCACCGTCTGCGGGGTCATGTTCACGGCGGTGCGCCCAGGGATGTTGTAGAGGATCTGCGGGAGATCCACCGCCTCGGCCACGGCCTTGTGGTGCCGGTAGAGGCCCTCCTGGGTCGGCTTGTTGTAGTACGGCGAGATCAACAGGGCCGCGTCTGCACCGACGGACTTGGCATGGCGGGTGAACTCGATCGCCTCGTCCGTCGAGTTGGACCCCGTGCCGGCAATGACCGGCACGCGACGCCTGACAACCTGCACGGTGAGCTCGACGACCCGCTTGTGCTCCTCATGGGTGAGCGTGGCGGACTCGCCCGTCGTCCCGCACGGCACGATCCCGTCGGTTCCGCTCGCGATCTGCCACTCGATCAGATGACCGAGGGCTTTCTCGTCCACTTTGCCGTTACGAAACGGCGTGATGATGGCGACCAGCGATCCGGTGAAGCTCATCGCAGCTTGTACTCCCAGGCATCAGGGTACATCTCGCCTTCGTACACCGCCCGCGCCTCGCCGGTCAGGGCGACGTCGGCAAACCGATTGCCGTCCATCCGGAATGACACGGCCATGGGTCTGCGGCTCAAGGGGACGACTGCCACCGGCGACTCCACTTTGTGGACCACGGCAGCGACCAGGGCGGACGCAATGGCCCCGCTCCCGCAGGCCAGCGTTTCGTCCTCCACACCGCGCTCGTACGTGCGGATGCGGATCGTGCGCCGGTCCACCACCTCGACGAAATCCACGTTGGTGCCTGCCGGCTTGAAGGCCGGATGATGGCGGATCTGTCGCCCGAGTCCGATCACCTCGGCCGTCGACGTGTCATGGACGAAATAGACGAAGTGGGGGACTCCGGTATTGATGGCGTGGCCTTCCAACGTCATCCCCATGTGGCTCGGCTGAGACGGCGCCGCCTGGCCCGTATTGCGCCTCCGGGTCGGCGGGATGTCCAGACGGATGTTCAACCGGAGGCCGGTCGGATCGGGCACGCGCACGGTCACGCTCTCACCGTCCACCATCGCCTCGACCACGCCGGCCGTGCCCTCGAACCGCATCTTCTTCGGGGCGATCCGCTTGAGATGGGCGAACCGCGCGACGCAGCGGGCCCCGTTCCCGCAGAAGTCGGCCTTGCCCCCATCGTTGTTATAGAACCGCCAGCGAAAATGGGCCTTGGGGGCTTTTTCGATGAAGATGAGCCCATCCGCCCCGACCGAGAGGTGCCGCGTGCACACGCTGGTCACGAACGCCGACATCTTCCCGGGATCCACCGCACGGTTCCGGTTGTCCACCACGATGAAATCGTTGCCGGCGCCGGAGAGCTTCATGAACGGGATCTTCTTCGGAACCTTCTTCATCGCCGCCTTATTTGAGAAATGCCGGAATCATTTCGCCGCGCACCAGGTCGGCGTACTCTTCCCGCGCCCGGATGACGTGGAACTCGCTACCCACCACCAGCACCTCGGCCACGCGGGGCCTCGAGTTATAGTTTGACGCCATGCTGAACCCGTAGGCGCCGGCGCTCATCACCGCGAGCAGCTCGCCCGGGTCCACCAGCGGCATCATCCGATCCTTGGCGAGGAAGTCGCCCGACTCGCAGACCGGCCCGACCACATCCGCCAGCACCTGCCTCTTGAGCTTGTCCCGCACCTCGTGCACCGGCTTGATCTCGTGATAGGCGCCGTAGAGCGATGGCCGGATCAGGTCGTTCATGGCGGCGTCCACGATGACAAACACCTTCTCCGGGTTCGCCTTGTGATAGAGCACCCGGGTGAGCAGCACGCCGGCGTTGCCCACGATGGAGCGGCCCGGCTCGAAGATCAGCATGCACTTGAGGTCCTTGACCAGCGGCGAGATGGCCTGCGCCAGGTCCAGGGGCTGCGGCGGCGTCTCGTCCTGATAGGTGATCCCGAGCCCGCCCCCGACGTTGAGGTAGCGGAGATGGACTCCGATGCCGGCCAGCTGCTCGACGAGGTTGAGAATCCTCTTGAGCGCGTCCACGTAGGGGCTGACCTGCGTGAGTTGCGACCCGATGTGCTTGTGCACCCCGACGATCTCGATGTGCGGTAAGGTCGTCGCCAGCTTGTATTCATCGAGCGCCCGCTCGGCGCTGATCCCGAACTTGCTCTTCTTGAGGCCTGTCGAAATATACGGATGAGTCTTGGGATCGATGTCCGGGTTGATCCGCAAGGCCACCCGCGCCTTGGTGTGCATCTCGCCCGCCACCCGGTCGACGGCCCGCAACTCGTCCGATGACTCGACGTTGAACATCAAGATGTTCGATCGCAGGGCGTACCGGACCTCGTCGTCCGACTTGCCAACCCCCGCGAAGACGATCCGCTGGGGAGCGATCCCCGCCTGCAAGGCCCGGTAGAGCTCGCCCCCCGAGACGATATCCGCGCCCGCCCCTTCGTTGGCCAGCAGCCGTAGCAAGGCCAGATTGGAGTTGGCCTTGATCGCGTAGGCGACCAAGTGCGGGACCTCATTGAAGGCCGAGTCGAAGGACCGGAACTGGCGCACCACCGTCGCGTGGCTGTAGATGTAGCACGGCGTGCCGACGGCCTCGGCGATCCTGCGGAGCGGCACCGCCTCGCAATAGAACTCGCCGTCCTGGTACCGGAAATCAGGCATCCTGCAAGTCCTCTTCCAGCAGGTCCAGCCCGTGGAAGCTCACGTTCTCGAGGGCGGATTCGAACGAGGCCCGGAGCTTGCTGAAACGGACACGCACGGAGGGCGCGGCCTGCTTGAAGAATTCGCCGTCCAGCAGCGTCTGGAGCGCCTGCGGTGACGCGTGCCGCAGGTGCTCGAAGTTCACGATGATGTCCAGCTTCGCCCGACTGGCGGCGTCAGCCAGCCTCTTCTTCAGCTCCGCCGCGTTGAAACAGTCCAGCGCCCCCTCCAGTTCGACCAGCAACGCCGTCAACTGTTCGTGCTTACGCGCCTTGACGCTGAGAAACTTGTCCACCTGGCCGGACACTTTCCTCAGAGCCAGCAGGGCGTTGGGAATCGGATTGTCCATCTCCACCGACGGGATTTTCGCCTGCAAGGCCTTGATGACGCCGGCGACCGGCGAGAGCCCGCCCTTCGGGCAGGCCCGCCTGATGACCCGGCGGAATTCCCTGTTCATGACGAAACGCGGGATGATCCGCTGGCTCGTATTGGAGACCCGGCGCCAGATGTTGGGCAACGAATAGAAGGCGTGATTGGCCCAGTAAAAGCCTTCCTGCAACTGCTCCGGCGTCATGCGCTTCGGGTAGAACGTCACGTACTTGCCGTCGTAACGGGCCCAGTTGCGGTCAAAGATGCGCCCTTCGGCCTCCATGCGGGCGTGCAGCGGCGTGCCAGGCAGCGGCGTGAGCACGTTGAAGTAGGCCAGCTCGCAGTGGTTCTGGATCAGGAACTCGACCGTGCGCTCGAAGACCGACTCGTCGTCGTTGTCGAAGCCGAAGACGATCCCGGGGTTCACCATGACCCCGTGATCATGGAACATCTTGATCTCCTCCTCGAACTTCTTCACCCGGTTGAAGGGCTTGTGCGTCTCGCCGAGGCTCTCCTCGAAGATGGACTCCATGCCCACGAAGACCGACACGCAGCCGCTCTCGGCCGCCAGCTTGACCATCTCCTCATCGTCTCCCAGGAAGAGCGTGGACTGGCAGCCCCACTTGATGTTCAGAGGCTTCAACGCGGCCCACAGCTCCCGGCAGTAGGCGCGGTTGCTGTTGTGCAGATCGTCCACGAAGGCAAAGATCGAGCCGTCCGCAATGCCTATCCGGATCTTCGCCATGATCTTCATGGCCTCCCACATAGAGCCCTTGCCCATGCGGCCCACCAGTTCGGCCGCGACCCACTGCTTCACCCGCGTCATCTCCGCGATGACTTCGGGGACCGGTCGGCGCCGCGTGCTTTTGCCGTTGAACGGCGACACGCTGCAGAACTCGCAGTCAAAGTGGCAGCCGCGGGTCGTGAACGTGCACATGCGCGTCATGTAGGCGTCGTCGCTGAGCAGCTCGACGCGCGGCGGCTTGTAGTTCTCCAAGGCCGGGAATTTCTCCATCTTGTACTGGCGCTGCATGCAGCCCGCCTCGAAGTCGGCCACCAGCCGCGGCCAGGAATCTTCCGCCTCGCCCGTCACGATGGCATCGCAGTGCTGCAGGGCCTCGTCCGAACAGTAGGTGGGATGGACCCCGCCCAGGATGACCGGCACGCCGCGCTTCCGGAACTCGGCCGCGAGTTGGTACGCCCGCGGGGCATAACAGGTCATCACCGAGATGCCTACCATATCCGCCGGATACTCGAGATCGATCTCCCGAACCGCCTCGTCCTGGATCTCAACGTCCCAATGCTCCGGCGTGTAAGCCGCGATGGCCGGCAGACTGAGCTTGGGAAACCAGATCGCTTTCCGCTCGCTGGGTCCGAGGTGATACGGGTTCTCCCGCGGATAGGGGTCCACCAACAACAGCTTTCTTCGCTTCGGAGTCGTCCGTGTCAGCCGTACGATCTGCATCACACACCTCATCTCTCTGAAAACGTGCACTGCGCTTGAACGTGGAACTTGAACCGTTCAGTTGTCTTTCTACTGTTTCGATCGCTCCTGCTTCGACGGCGGGACATCCTCCGGGGATACCGGTGCCGTCTTCTTCCCGCAGGCCCCTGCGCTGGCAGCCAACACGGCCGCCAGCGCGACGTTAACCGTTATTCGTGAAACGTTAAACGTAAAAGACTTCAACGATTAACGGTTAACGAAATCCTTCTCACGCTTCAGCCCGAAACTCCCTCTGCCACACCTTGAGCCGGCCCTCCACGCGCTTGCGCGCCGTGCCGCCAATCTGCACCTTTCGTTCCAAGGCTCCTTCCACCGATAGCACATCCAGCGCGTCTTTCTCGAAGGCCGGCGAAAAGCTCCGCAACTCATCCAACGTGATATCCGCCAGGCCTTTCTCACGATCCAGCCGGTCGCGAACGATCCGTCCGACGATGGCATGGGCCGCACGAAATGGGACACCTTTGAGCACCAAATAGTCGGCGAGCTCCGTGGCCAGCAAAAACCCGGACGCCGCCGCGCGCGCCATCGCCTCGCCCCGGACCGTGAGGCTTCCCACCAGGGAAGCCAGCATCCCGAGCGAGTCCTGCACCGTTTCGACAGCATCAAAAAGCGGGCCCTTATCCTCCTGCAAGTCGCGGTTGTAACTCAAGGGCAGCCCTTTCAGCACAGTCAGCAGACTCATGAGGTGCCCATACACCCGCCCCGTCCTGCCCCGGATCAGCTCCGGCACGTCCGGGTTCTTCTTCTGCGGCATCATGCTGCTGCCGGTGCAGAACGCGTCCGGCAGCTCCACGAACCCGAATTCCTGGGACGACCAGAGCACCAGCTCTTCGGCAAACCGGGAGGCGTGCGCCATCACCAGCGCCAGGGCCGCCAGGGTCTCCACCACAAAGTCCCGGTCGGACACCGCATCCAGGCTGTTCTGACTGACCACCGGGAAGCCGAGCAAGCGGGCCGCATATTCACGATCCAGCGGGTAGTTCGTGCCTGCCAGCGCGCCCGAGCCGAGCGGCAAGACATCGATCCGGCGAAGCGCGTCGCGCAAGCGGCCCTTGTCCCGCTCCGCCATCTCCACATACGCCAGGAGGTGGTGGGCGAACAGGACCGGCTGCGCCCGCTGCAAATGGGTATAGCCCGGCATGACCACGCTGAGCTCCCGCCGCGCCAGGGCCACGAGGCTCTCCTGGAGCCGCCGCAGGCCGGCGAGGAGGTCTTTCACCACGTCGCGCAGATAGAGCCGCAGATCCAGCGCCACTTGGTCGTTCCGGCTCCGTCCGGTGTGGAGCTTGCCGCCCACTTCGCCGACGAGTTCGGTCAGCCGCGCCTCGATCGCCATGTGAATGTCCTCGTGCGCCGGCATGAACCGGAACAGCCCGTCGGCGATCTCTTTCTCCACCTGCTTGAGCCCGGCGACCAGTTTGTCCGCCTCGCGACGGGTGAGCACGCCGGCCCGCTCGAGCGTCCGGCAGTGCGCGATGCTCCCGGCGACGTCCTGCCGGTAGAGCCGGCGGTCGATCGCGAGCGACGACATGAACGTCTCGACCTGCGGATCCGTCTTGCCACGGAACCGGCCGGCCCAGAGCTTCTTCGGCGCTGGTTTTTTCCTCGGACTCACCCGCGTCGCCCCCTCATCCCTTCCGTTTAGTCGTTTTCCGGCGCGACGCCCGGATGGCCAGCCGCAGCGCGTTCAGTCGGATGAAGCCTTCCGCATCTTTCTGCCGGTAGACGTCATCCTCCTCGAAGGTGGCCATGTCCAGGCGGTAGAGGGACCGCGCCGCGCGCCGCCCGGCAGTACAACACGTACCCTTATAGAGCTTGACGCGGGCGGTGCCCGTGACGTCCTTCTGCGCGTCATCCACGGCGGCCTGGAGCATCTCCCGCTCCGGCGTGTGCCAGTACCCGTCGTACACCATCGCCGCATAACGGGGAACCAAGGCGTCCCGCAGGTGCAGCACCTCGCGATCGAGCGTGAGCGACTCGACGGCGCGATGCGCGACGTGCAGGATCGTCCCGCCGGGCGTTTCATACACGCCGCGCGACTTCATGCCGACGTAACGGTTCTCCACGAGGTCCACGCGGCCGACCCCATGCGCGCCGCCGAGGGCATTGAGCTGCGCGAGCAACGCAGCCGGCGAGAGGCGCGTGCCGTTCACCGCGACGGGGTTGCCCTCCTCATAGTCGATCTCGACGTACGCCGGCTTGGCCGGCGCCCTCTCCGGCGAGACGGTCATCCGGAAGATTTCCTCCGGCGCCTCTTCCCACGGATCCTCCAGGATCCCTCCCTCGTAGCTGACGTGGAAGAGATTCTGATCGGTGCTGTACGGCTTGGCCTTCGTCGCGGTCACGGTGATGCCGTGCCGCTGCGCGTACTCGATCAGCTCCCGGCGGGACCGAAACTCCCACTCCCGCCACGGCGCGATGATCTTGACCGACGGGTTCAGGGCCAGATAGGTCACTTCGAAGCGCACTTGATCGTTGCCCTTGCCGGTCGCGCCGTGGGCCACCGCGTCGGTGCCTTCCCGTTCGGCGATCTCGATCTGCCGCTTCGCGATCAGAGGACGGGCGATGGCGGTGCCGAGCAGGTAGCTCCCCTCGTACACGGCGTTCGCGCGCAGCATGGGGAAGATGTAGTCCCGGACGAAGGTCTCCCGGAGATCCTCGATGGACACCTTGCTCGCACCCACCTGCAGAGCCTTCGCCTTGACGGCCTTCAGGTCCTCCCCCTGGCCCAGGTCTGCGCAGAAGGCCACGACCTCGCAGCCGTAGGTCTCCTTCAGCCATTTGAGGATGACCGACGTGTCGAGGCCGCCCGAGTAGGCCAGCACGACTTTCTTGATCAGAGGTCGGCTGCGCATCACGGTCACCGATCTCGCAGCAGCCGGATGAGGATCGCCTTCTGCACATGGAGCCGGTTCTCGGCCTGGTCGAGCACGACTGACTGCGTGCCGTCCAGCACGTCGGTCGTGATCTCCTGCCCACGATGGGCGGGCAGACAGTGCATCACGATCGCGTCGGGATGCGCGGCGGCCACGAGCTTCTCGTTGAGCTGGTAGGGGGCGAGGACCTTCAGCCGGCGCGTCTGCTCTTTCTCCTGGCCCATGCTGGTCCACACGTCAGTGTAGAGGACATCGGCGCCCTTCACCGCGACGTACGGGTCCCGGAGGATCTCGATGGACGCCTTCGTCCGTTCCGCTTTCTCGCGGGCCCACTCCACGATGGACGCATCCGGCTCATAGCCGGAGGGGCAGGCCACGCTGATCGCCATGCCCATGATGGCCGCCCCTTCGATCAGGGAGTTGGCCACATTGTTGCCGTCGCCGACGTAGGCGATCTTGATCCCTTTCCAGCGCCGCTTCTTCTCGCGGATCGTGAACAGGTCCGACAGCACCTGGCAGGGATGGTGCAAGTCCGTCAGCCCGTTGATCACGGGGATGGTGGCGTTGCACGCCCACTCTTCGACGGCGTGGTGCTCGTAGGCTCGGATCACCAGCCCGTCCAGGTAGCGGGACAGGACCCGGGCAGTGTCGGCCACGGTCTCCCCGCGCCGCATCTGAATGTCGGCGACCGAGAGGAAGATGGATTGCCCGCCGAGCTGGTTCATGCCGGTTTCGAACGAGACCCGGGTGCGCGTGGACGGCTTCTCGAAGAAGAGCCCGAGGGTCTTGCCGCTCAGCCGCTGCGTGGGCAGGGCCCGCCGGCGCATGGCCTTCAAGGCCGCAGCCTCCCGGAAGATCGAGAGGATCTCGTCGCTTGTCAGGTCGTGGACCGCCAGCAAGTGGGTCGGCGCGGCGGTCATCGGCGGGCCTCGATCACGTCGCCGAGCGTGGTGACGACCCGGTCGATCTCGGCATGCGTCACGATCAACGGCGGGACGAACCGCAGCTTGCGCTCGCTCGTGGCATTGATGAGGATACCGCGCTTGCGGAGATCGTGAACGAGCTCACGGGCGTCCATCGTCACCTCGACGCCGATCATCAGGCCCAGCCCCTGGATATCGGTGATCGCCGGGCATCGCCCCTGGAGCTCCTTCAAACCCTTCGTGAAATACTCGCCCATTTGAGTGCAGTGCCCCAGAATGTCCTTGTCCTCGAGGATCACCTCCAGCACCGCCAAGGCGGCGGCACAGGCCAGCGGGTTGCCGCCCAAAGTCGAACCGTGGCTGCCCGGCGTGAAGACCGTGGCCACCTCGTCAGTCGCCAGGCAGGCTCCGATCGGCATGCCGCATCCCAGCCCTTTCGCCAGCGTCATGATGTCGGGGGCGACCCCGAAGTGCTCGTACGCGAACAAGCGCCCGGTGCGGCCGATGCCGGTCTGGACCTCATCGAAGATCAACAGCGCGCCCCGCTCCCTGGTGACGTCCCGACAGGCCTTGAGAAACGCCGGGGTGGCGACCCGCACGCCTCCTTCACCCTGCACCGGCTCCACCAGCACCGCAGCGGTCTTGGACGACACCGCCGAAGCCAACGCGTCACCATCGTTGAACGGCACGTGGCGGAAGCCTTCGGGCAGGGGCTCGAAACCCTTCTGCACCTTCTCCTGACCAGTGGCCGTCAGCGTGGCGAGCGTGCGCCCATGGAACGAGTTCAGCATCGAGACGATCTCGAAGCGACCCGCGCCGTCTTTGGCATGAGCCCAACGCCGCGCCAGCTTGATCGCTGCTTCGTTCGCCTCCGCCCCGCTATTGCAGAAGAAGACCTTGTCGGCGAACGAATGGTCCACGAGGGTCCGCGCCAGTTTAACCTGGGGTTCGGTATAGAACAGATTCGAAGTATGGACCAGCCGCAGGGCCTGCTGTTGCAGCGCCTGCGTGACTTTCTGATGGCAGTGGCCCAGGACGTTCACGGCAACGCCAGCCAGAAAGTCCAGGTACTCGCGCCCCTCGACGTCGTACACACGCGTCCCCTGCCCTCTGGCGAGTGCCAAGGGATACCGGGCGTACGTGTCCATCAGGTACTTTTGAGCACCCTGTATCAACTCTTCGGTGAGCATCTTGGGTCCTGGAATATCAAATGTGTGACCGTATCACAAAGTGCCCGATCGATGCAATCAACATCTTGAGAAAAAAGGGCTTTCGAGATTTTCGTAGGTTGGGGACGGCAGGAAAGACAAGGGCCCATAACTCGCAAGTCATGGGCTCTTGACACGGTGAAATTTTTAGCTGCTCTTGAAAACGTCTTTCAACAGGGGCTCGAGCTCCCCCTTCTTGTCCATCGGCTCCAGGATGTCGGTGTCCCCGTAGAACTGCCCGTTGATGAAGATCTTGGGCAGCGTCGGCCAGTTGGTCATTTTCGTCAGGGCCTCCCGCTTGGCCGGATTGGGCAGGACGTCGATGACCTCGTAGGGATACCCGTACTGGTCGAAGAACTGCATCGTCTCGCGGGTGAACCCGCACATCGGCATCGCTTTGGTGCCCTTGCCGTAGATGAGGATCTTATGCTTTTTGATCTCTTCCTGAATCTCCTGCATGATGGGGTCAGACATAGTCCACTCCTTCCCTAGAAGCCATCTGTCGTCTCAGCTTTTATCTCCAACGCGTGAATGCGTCCGTCCTTCATCGGCTCATCCAAGGCATTGTAGATGAGCCGGTGCCGATCCAGGAGGTTCTTTCCCTTGAACAGATCCGAGACAACCCGGATGCTGAAATGGTCCATCGTGCCCGTTCGATCCGTGACGGACACCTTCGCATCCGGGATGGCACGTCGAATGTAATCGGTCAACATGTCGGAGGTGATCATGACTCGCAAGCGAGGGATGGTGGAGGGTAGGGGATTTGAACCCCCGACCCCGACGTTGCGAACGTCGTGCTCTCCCAGCTGAGCTAACCCCCCGCCTGTCTCCCCTATGTGCGCCGGATTATACACAATCGACACTAGCGGCCGCTAGCGGATGCGCACGCGCCGCCCTTCGACCGAGAGACGCCCGTCGGCGAAGAGCTGGATGGCTTCGGGATAGATGCGATGCTCCTCCGCCAGCATGCGGGCTTCCAGAGTCTCCGCCGTGTCATTTTCTTGGACCGGTACGGCCGCTTGCCGGATGATCGGCCCGGTGTCCACGCCCTCAGTCACGAAATGGACCGTGCATCCCGACACTTTAACCCCCCAGTCGAGCGCCTGCTGCTGGGCTTTCAGCCCCGGAAAGGACGGCAGGAGCGCGGGATGGATGTTCATGATCCGGTTGGGATACGCGTCGATGAACACCCGCGTGACGATCTTCATGTAACCTGCCAGCGCCACCAGCTCGACCTCGTGCTCCTTCAGGACAGCCAGGACCGCCCGGTCGTATGCTTCGCGGCCATCGGGCCGGTCTTTATACGGCGCAGGGTCCAGGAACACGTCCGCCACCCCATGGCGGCGCGCGCGCTCGAGGGCCTGTGCGTCCTTCTTGTTGCTGATGACCACGGCGATCCGGGCCGCCAGTTTGCCCACCTCGATCGCATCGATGATCGCCTGCAGATTGGAGCCACGGCCGGAGGCCAGAACGCCCACGCGAAGTTTCGCCTCAGGCATACCGTACTCCACGTTCGCCCTTTTCAATCACGCCGATCCGGAACGCGTTGTCCCCTTGCGCTTCCGCCAACCGCAACGCCGAGTCGGCCCGATCCGGAGTCGCCACCAACACCAAGCCGATTCCCATGTTGAACACGCGAAACATCTCGTCATCGCCCACGTGACCGCGCGATTGGATCAGGCCGAAAATAGGCGGCGGCGTCCAAGCCTTGCGCGTGATGACCGCCCGGCAACCCTCCGGCAAGACTCGGGGCAGGTTCTCGGTGAGGCCACCACCCGTGATATGGGCGACCGCGCGGATTCCCCCCGTCCCAACCAGGGCCCGGATGGTCCGCACGTAGATCCGGGTGGGCCGGAGGAGGATTTCACCCAGCGTTTCACTCTGCCCCA
>VBOK01000136.1 GCA_005877565.1 Nitrospirota bacterium | reverse complement strand
CTACTCCTTCAACCTGGACAAGGAAGCGGCGGCCATCGAGCGGGCGATCGTCCAGGTGCTCGATCAGGGCTATCGGACGAAGGACATTCAGTCGCCGGGCGCCAAGGTGGGTGCGGGAGGGGTACCTTTGGCGGGCCCCCCTCCCGAGATAATTGTCGGCACCAAAGAGATGGGTCGCCTCATCCGCCAGGCGCTCGGCCAAGCCTAACCACCCATGATCAGCATCGCCCCCGGCACCATCACCACCATCGCCGGCGCCGGCGAGCCGGGCTGCTCGGGCGACGGCGGGCCGGCGCTGAAAGCCTGCCTCAACGAGCCGAAGAGCGTCACCATCGCCGGCCGCGCGCTCTACATCGCCGACTCCGAGAACCACCGCATCCGCAAGATGGACCTGTCCACCGGCGTCATCACGACCGTCGCTGGTGAAGGAGGTTCCGCAGAGCAGACAGGCATCGAAGAATCCTCCGCCCACACCACCGACGAACTCGATCCCCTCGCCGATCCCGTCAAGGTAAAGGACGAAAAAGTCGTGCAGCTCGCCGACCAGAGCGGCACCGTCCGGTTCCTCGTCGGATCGGCCGAGAAGGGCCGCTTCAAGGGCGACGGCGGACCGGCCGTCGCGGCGACGCTCAACTTCCCCTCCGCCGTGGCGGTGGACAGCAACGGCAACCTCTACATCGCCGACACGTTCAATCACCGCGTGCGGCGCGTGGACGCCGCCACCGGCACGATCTGGACGCTGGCGGGCACCGGCACGGCGCGTTTCGCTGGCGACGGCGGGTCGGCCACCAAGGCGATGCTCAACGAACCGGTGGCGCTAGCGCTCGATGAACAGCGGGAGCTGCTCTACATCGCCGATCTGGCGAACTATCGCGTCCGGGTGGTGGACCTCGACACGGGACGGATCGCGACCTATGCAGGCAACGGCGAGCGGGAGTACGACGGCGACGGGCACAAGGCCGTGCACGCCGCTCTGTCAGGCCCGAGCGGGCTGGCCCTGGACGCCGAGGGGAACCTCTTCATCGCGGATACTTTTTCGGGGCGCATTAGGAAGGTGGACCTGGCCACGCGCACCATCAGCACAGTCGCCGGCGATGGAACGGAGTATCGCTACCAGGGAATGCCCAACGAGTTCTCGACGAGTCTGGCCCGGCCTGCCGGCATCGCGCTCGCCGCCGACAGGACCCTCTACATCACGGATTCCGACAATCACCTGATCCGCAAGTGGAACCCGAAGACGAAGATCATCACCGCGATCGCCGGCAACGGGTCCGCTCAATTCGCCGGGGACGGCGGGCCCGCCCACGCGTGCAGCCTGAACTACCCGTTCGGCGTGGCCGTGGACCAGGCCGGCCACCTCTACATCGCCGACACCTTCAACCACCGCATCCGCCTGGTCGCTGCGGGCTAGAACTCTTGCAAAAGCGAGAGGAGCCAAGGCACAATCGCAAGGTTGCAGCTTAACGGAGGGGCCGCCGTATGAGACCACGCACAGCGCTCGCCCGATCCCTCATCGAAGCCCGGGCGCGCACCGACACCCTCTTTGGGTTGGTCAAGCCCGACGCGTTTTACGAGCGGCCGGTCCCGGAACGCCACCGCATCATCTTCTACCTCGGCCACCTGGACGCGTTCGATTGGAACCAGATCGGCCAGTGGGCGTTGGGCCTGAAGTCCTTTCACGCCTCGTTCGATCAACTGTTCGCGTTCGGGATCGATCCGCCGGTGGGCCGCGAGCCGGACGACAAGCCGTCGGACTGGCCGACGCTCGACGAGGTCCGCAGGTACAACCAACAGGTCCGTCAAACCTTGGATGACGCGCTGGATCGGGCGCCGGAGCAGAGTCTCCACGTGGCCGTCGAGCATCGGCTGATGCACGCCGAGACGTTCGCCTACATCCTGCACCGGGCGGCACCGGACCGAAAACTGGCCCTGCACACCCGCCTGCTCCTGGCCGGGCCCGTGCCGGACCATGCCATGATCGAGATCCCGGAGGGTCCCGTGACGCTGGGCCGCCCGCGCCACGACGGGTTCGGCTGGGACAACGAATTCGATGCACACGCGTTCACCGCCCCTGCCTTTGCGATCGGCAAGTACAAGGTCACCAACGGGGAGTATCTCGAGTTCGTGCGCGCCGGCGCCGAACCGTCCCCCTTCTGGACGCGGCGCGGCGATCAATGGTACTGGCACGCGATGGCTGGCACCATCCCGCTGCCTCTCGACTGGCCGGTGTACGTGACGTACGAGCAAGCGCTGGCTTATGCGCAGTGGATGGGCAAGACCTTGCCGACCGAGGCCCAGTTCCACCGCGCGGCCTACGGCACGCCGACCGGCGAAGAGCGGTTGTACCCGTGGGGCAACGAGCAGCCCGACGAGCGGCGCGGCAACTTCGACTTCCGGCACTGGGACCCCATCCCCGTCACCGCCACGCCGCTGGGAGACAGCGCCTTCGGCGTGTCGCAACTGGTCGGCAACGGATGGGAATGGACGACGACGCCCTTTCGGCCCTTCCCCGGCTTCCAGCCCTTTCCGTTCTACCCCGGCTACTCGGCGCCCTTCTTCGACGGCGACCACTTCGTGCTGAAAGGGGCCTCACCGCGGACGGCGGCGCGGCTGCTGCGGCGCTCGTTCCGCAACTGGTTCCGGCCGAACTATCCCTACATCTACGCCGGCTTCCGGTGCGTTGAGAATTAATGCAGACGCTCCTCGATTTCACTCGCTCGGTGCGCGACGGCCTCAGCAAGCCGCGCCAGCGTGAACTGCCGTCCATCTACCTCTACGACGAGATCGGCTCGGCGCTGTTCGAAGCCATCACCTTCCTGCCGGAATACGGGCTGACCCGCGCGGACGAACGGCTGTTACGCCAGTACGCGCCAGCCATTATCGAGCACCTGCCCCCGCCGGTGCTCGTGACCGAACTCGGCAGCGGGAGCGGCCGGAAGACGCGCTGGCTGCTGGAAACCCTCGCGCGGCGGGAACCCGTCAGCTACTATCCCATCGACATCTCGCCGTCGGCGCTGGCCAAGTGCGAGCTGGAACTCGCCGGCCTGGGCGCCGCCAGCATCGTCGGCCTGGAGACGTCCTATCTGGAAGGCCTGCGCAACGTGGCGTCACGGCGCCGCCCGGGCCAGACGCTGCTGGTCCTGTTCCTGGGGAGCACCATCGGGAATTTTGATCGGCCGGCGGCCGATGTCTTCCTGCGCGAGATCCGCCAATGCCTGCAACCGGGCGACGCGCTGCTGCTGGCGACCGACCTGGAAAAGCCGATGGCCCAGATGCTGCTGGCCTACGACGACCCCGCCGGCGTCACCGCGGCGTTCAACCTCAACCTGCTCGCGCGCATCAACCGCGAGCTCGGCGGCGACTTCGTGCTGCGGAACTTCGCGCACGAGGCCCGGTATCACAAGAGGCAGCGCCGCGTCGAAATGCACCTCCGCTCGAAGCGACGACAATCCGTGTCGATTCGCGAGGCCGAGTTCACCTGCACACTGAGAAAAGACGAGACCATCTGGACGGAGGCCTGCCACAAGTACCGCGTCGAAGAGATCCCCGGCATGGCCGCGCGCGCGGGCTTCGTGTGCGAGGCGCAATGGGTGGACAGTGAGTGGCCCTTCGCCGAGAATCTCTTGATCGCGGCGCCGCCCGCCGCGACCTCATGACGCCCCTCGTGTCGTTCCGGAACGTCTCCTGCCGGCTCGGGGGGAAAGACGTCCTGCGCGGGCTGAGCTTGGACGTCGAGGCGGGCGAGACGCTCGTGCTCCTGGGGCGCAGCGGCTCCGGCAAGACCACCGCGCTGAAGATGGTCAACGCGCTGCTCCTGCCGAGCGCGGGCGAAGTGTGGGTGGAAGGCACGCCCACCGTGGCGTGGGACGCGATCCGTCTCAGGCGGCGGATCGGCTACGTCATTCAGGACGCGGGCCTGTTCCCGCACTTCACCGTCGAGCAGAACGTCGGCCTCGTGCCGCGCCTGGAAGGCTGGCCCGCCGAGAAGATCCGCGCCCGCGCGCACGCCCTGCTCGAGCAGGTCGAGCTGCCGCCCGCGCAGTTCGCCGCCCGCTACCCTCGCGAGCTCTCCGGGGGCCAGCGCCAGCGTGTCGGCGTCGCCCGCGCGCTGGCGGCCGACCCGCCGATCCTGCTCTTCGACGAGCCGTTCGGCGCGCTGGACCCGGTCACCCGCGTCGAGCTGCAGCGCCAGTTCCTCGCGCTGCGACGGGAGATCAGGAAGACGGCGATCTTCGTGACGCACGACGTCCGCGAGGCGCTGCTGGTGGCCACACGCATCGCGCTGCTACACGAG
>VBOK01000135.1 GCA_005877565.1 Nitrospirota bacterium | reverse complement strand
GGCTGTATTGTTTGGGCTGCCTACCCATTGGCCCCCTCACCCTAGCCCTCTCCCTCGCAGGGGAGAGGGGACGCATTAGTCGAGAGCCTTCCGCAAGAATTGCGCAGCCTGGGCGTAGATGCCCGGGCATTTGGACTCGCGTGGGCCGGCCACGTTTAACACGCGCACCTGGTGCTCATCCGCCCAGGCCTTCACGACTGACTCGTTAGGCGCTTCGGTCAAGTCCAGCACCAGGCAGGGCTTGCCCAGCTTTCTGGCTACTTCGATTGTGTAGGCCGTCCCTTCCGTTGGGGCTCCACGTGTCAACACCAGCGTGCCGTCGGAATCGCGGACGTTCCATTCTGTGCGTTGCCAGTATTCCTCAGAGGGCGTTTCCGTCAACGGATAGCGAGAGGCGAGCGAGCCGTCTTCGGCCTTGCGACCCTTGGGGCACCACCCACCGGCCGGCACGCCCAGCTCCAGGGCGACGTCCAGCGCCGCGCGGTCCACACCGGTCTGCCCGCCGGAGATCACCTTTTCAAACATGGAAGCTGTCAGGGAGAGGACTCAGTCCCGCCGGAGCCGCTCTTCATACGGGGCGAGCTGTTTCAGCAAATCCGGCCCACGGGGATCGTCCTTCAGCGACTCCAGATTGACCTTGACGCAGGTGAGGGCGCATTCGCCGGCCGCTCGCGCTACGAAGATGCCGGCTTTCAGGTCGGCGGCCAGGGGCGAAGAGGCGAAGGGGATCAGCTCGCGAAGGACATCCCTGCCGGTCACGGCCAGATCCATGATCGCGAGTGGAACCGCGATTGCGACGTTGAGGGACTGCTGCAGGGCCGCGCCTCGCTCCGGATCAATCATGGGCCGCTTGATGTTCTGGAGCACGGCATTGTACGCGGCGGCATCTTCGCGGATCGCTGCCTGAAGCCGGTCTCGGAGCTGGATCAGGAGGTCGCGCTTCGAGCGGAGCGTGGCGACCTTCTGGGGCTGCGTTTCCTTTTCGAGCAGGCGCCCGGCGACCATCACGCCCAAGGCCATGGCGGCTGCGCCGGTCATGGCCGCGACGCTGCCCCCGCCCGGCGCCGCGTTCGGGGCCGAGACGGCCTCCAGGAACTGACCGACCGTGGTAGAGAGGTCCCGCGTCAGGACTTGGGCCATGCGCGCTTCGAGGATCTGGCTCATGGAGAAGTTTTCCAGCTTGAGGTAGTGCCCGGCGACCTGCGCGACGGCCGCTTCCGGGATCAGCCCGATCACTTCGCTGCTCTGGACCTCCACGCCGCGCTTGGCTGCTTCCGACTTGACCGCCTCGTACACCACGTGGACGGGCGTCTCTTCGTAGTTGGTCAGGTTCATGGAGACCTGCACGATGCCGCGGGTCTTCAAGGTGATGCCGACAGCCTTGACCGAAGGCAGTCCGCCGTTGGAGGCGCGCACGGTGTAGGCGATGGCCTTGGCGATGTCCAGGTTTTTGCTGGCAAGGTTCACGTTGTACGCGATAAGCGGGCGCCGCGCACCCACGATAGTGGCTCCGGCCGTGCGGTGCAGTTTCGCGTCCCCGAAGTCCGGCGCCCATTCCGGGTTCATCCGCATCCGCTCCGCCAGTTCCTCCATCCCTCCTCGACGGATGTCCTCGATGCGGGTGCGGAACGGCTCCTTGGCGGCGTGCTCGTAGAGGAAGACCGGGATGTGCAGCTCCTCCGCCAGGCGACGCCCGACGAGCCGCGCGAGGTGGACGCAGTCGTCCAATGTAGCGCCGCGGATCGGGACGAACGGGATCACGTCCGTGGCGCCGACGCGGGGATGCTCGCCACGGTGGGTGGTGAGGTTGATCCGTTGGAGGGCCTCTTCGGCCGCCCGGAAGGCGGCTTCGGCGACGGATTCGGGCGGCCCGATGAAGGTCAGGACGGTGCGGTTGTGATCGGCGTCGCTCTGGCGGTCCAGCACGACGACGCCGGGGACAGCCTGAATGGCGTGGACCAGCGCGTCAATGGTCTCGGGCTTCCGGCCTTCGCTGAAGTTGGGGACGCACTCGACAAGACGATCCATGATAGGTCCCACCCTAGCGAGTGTTCGAAGCTCTGTCAAGGTGGTTCTGCAGCTAGAGTTGACGGAATAGGCCACTCCGTGATAACTTTTCCATTTCAACTGCGCTGATTTTTCAGGTTTTTGCCGGACGCTGACGCCCGGAGAGAACCTTACAGGGAGGAGAGGAGTCGCAATGAAGCTCACGGGTGCCGAAATCTTTGTGGAGTGCCTCAAGCGCGAAGGGGTGAAGACCATCTTCGGCCTCCCGGGCGGCGTGGTGTTGAAGATCTTCGACATCCTGCACCAGCAGAAGGACGTCGAGGTCATTCTGACCCGACATGAAGCGGGCGCCGGCCACATGGCGGAGGGCTATGCGAAGGCCACGGGCAAGCCGGGCGTCGCGCTGGTCACCTCCGGGCCGGGCATGACCAACGTGGTCACCCCGCTGGTGGACGCCTACATGGACTCGGTCCCGATTGTCGTCTTCACCGGGCAGGTCCCGACCCATCTCATCGGCAACGACGCCTTCCAGGAGGCGGACAACGTCGGCATCAGCCGGCCGTGCACCAAGTACAACTTCCTGGTCAAGGACGTGAACGACCTGGGGCAGATCATCAAGGAGGCCTTCTACATCGCCACGACCGGCCGGCCGGGGCCCGTGCTGGTGGACATCCCGAAGGACGTCGCGATGAACAAGGGCGAGTTCCGCTATCCGGACCGCGTGTCCATCCGCGGCTACAACCCGACCTACGAAGGGAACAAATGGCAGATCAAGCAGGCCGTGGAGGCCATCCACAAGGCCCAAAAGCCGATCGCCTACGTGGGCGGCGGCGCGATTTTCTCCAACGCGCATGAGGAGCTGCTGGAGTTCGCCGAATTGACGCAGATCCCAGTGGACATGACGCTCATGGCCCTGGGTGCCTTCCCTGGCTCGCATCCCCTGTCGCTCGGCATGATGGGGATGCACGGCTCCTACGCCTCCAACATGGCCGTCCACTTTTCGGACCTCGTCATCGCGATCGGGGCCCGGTTCGACGACCGGGTCACCGGCAAGGTGTCGGAGTTCTGCCCGGAGGCCAAGGTCATCCACATCGACATCGACCCGACGTCCATCCGCAAGAACGTCCATGTGGACATCCCGATCGTCGGCGACGTCAAGACCGTGCTCCGTGAGCTGAACGCGATGCTCAAGGCGACGCCGAACGGCCATTCCATCGAGCAGCGCAAGCCCTGGTTGAACCAGATCAACGAATGGAAGGCCAAGCATCCGCTGACCTACGTGCAGCCGCCAGACGCGCTGATCAAGCCGCAGTATGTCATCGACCGGATCTACCAGTTCACGAAGGACAAGGACCCGATCGTCTCGACCGACGTGGGCCAGCATCAGATGTGGGCAGCCCAGCACTTCGTCCTCAACAAGCCGCACCGGTGGCTCACCTCCGGCGGGCTGGGCACGATGGGCTTCGGAATGCCGGCGGCGCTGGGGGCGCAGGCGGCCTTCCGCGACAAGCTGGTGCTCTGCATCGCGGGCGACGGCAGCTTCCAGATGAACATGCAGGAGATGGCCACCGCGGTCGTGAACAAGCTGCCGGTCAAGGTCTTCATCCTCAATAACCACTTCCACGGAATGGTGCGCCAGTGGCAGGACCTCTTCTATGAGGGCCGGTACGCGTCGTCCTATCTGGACACGGTGCCCGATTTTGTGAAGCTGGCCGAGGCCTTCAACGCGGTCGGGCTTCGGGCGACGAAAGTGGGCGAAGTGGACGGCGTCATCAAGGAGGCGCTCAAGGCCGATAAGCCGGTCATCGTGGACATCGAGGTGGACCCGTACGAGAACTGCTACCCGATGATCCCGGCAGGCGGCTGCAACCACGAGATGGAGCGAAGAATCTAGACCCTTCACTGTGTTCAGGGTGACAGGGCAGGAGAGACCGTGGAGCATATCATCTCAGTGCTGGTGGAGAACAAGTTCGGGGTGCTGTCGCGCGTGGCTAATCTGTTCAGCGGGCGCGGCTACAACATCGAGGCCCTGTCCGTGGCGCCGACCCTGGACCCGAGCATGTCCATGATGACGATCGTGACGCAGGGTGACGACCGCATCATCGAGCAGATCGTCAAGCAGCTCAACAAGGTCATCGACGTCATCAAGGTCGTGGACCTGAACGAGACCGAGTTCGTCCAGCGCGAGACGGCGCTGATCAAGATCCACACGCGGCAGGAGGACCGCGCCGAAGCCCTGCGCATCGCCGACATCTTCCGGGGCAAGGTGGTGGACTCGACACCGACCACCTACACGATCGAGATCACCGGGGACGTCAGGAAGGTCGAGGCGTGCATCAACCTGCTCCAGCCACTGGGCATCAAGGAGCTGGTCCGGACGGGCCGCGTCGCGATCGCGCGCGAGCCGGTCCGCCAGGCCGCCGCGCAGCCCAAGCGTATCCTGAAAGAGGAAAAATAATCATGTTGAAGATCTACTACGACAAAGACGCCGATTTGAAAGTGCTGAAGGGGAAGACCATCGCGATCATCGGGTTCGGCAGTCAGGGCCACGCACACGCGCTGAACCTGAAGGACAGCGGCATGGACGTGCTCGTCGGCCTGCGGGAAGGCGCGTCCTGGCAGAAGGCGGAGCGCGCCGGCCTCAAGGTCATGCCGGTGGCTGACGCCGTGAAGCGGGCCGATATCGTCATGATCCTGGCGCCGGACGAAATGCAGGCCGGCATCTATCGCGCCGAAATCGGTCCGAACATGAAGAAGAACACTTATCTGGCCTTCGGACACGGGTTCAACATTCATTTTGGCCAGATCGTCCCGCCGCCCACGATTAACGTGTTCATGATCGCCCCCAAAGGGCCCGGGCATCTCGTCCGCTCGGAGTTCACGAAGGGCAGCGGCGTGCCGTGCCTGCTGGCCGTGCATCAGGACCCGTCCGGCGACACCAAGCAGATCGGACTGGCCTATGGCTCCGCGATCGGCGGCGGGCGCGCCGGGATCATCGAGACGACCTTCCGCGAGGAGACGGAGACCGATCTCTTCGGCGAGCAGGTGGTGCTGTGCGGCGGGCTGACGGCGCTCATCCAGGCTGGGTATGAGACGCTGGTGGAGGCGGGCTACTCGCCGGAGATGGCCTATTTCGAGTGCCTGCACGAGGTGAAGCTGATCGTGGACCTGATCTACCAGGGCGGCATCGCCAACATGCGCTACTCGATCAGCACCACGGCCAAGTACGGCGACGTGACCCGCGGGCCCCGCATCATCACCGATGAGACCAAGCAGGAGATGAAGCGCATTCTCGAGGAGATCCAGAGCGGGCGGTTCGCCAGGGAATGGATTCTCGAGTGTCAGGCCAATCGCCCCCAGTACAACGCCTTGCTCAAGCGCGGCGAGCAGCATCCGATCGAGGAGATCGGGGCCCGGTTGCGCGCCATGATGCCGTGGCTCAAGAAAGACCAATTGGTCGACAAGACCAAGAATTGATCCATGGCTGACCGGGCGCGTGGCTGGCCGATCGCCCGGGAAGGACTGCCCTTCCTGGCGGTGGCGGGAGTTCCCGCGGTAGCGGCATGGGCGTTGGGCTGGACGGTCGCCGGGTCGTTGTTCGGCGCCGTCGCGCTCTTCACGGGGTGGTTCTTCCGCAATCCGCCACGACGGGTGCCGGACGGACCCAACCTGGTCGTCTCGCCGGGCGACGGCCGCGTGCTGGCGGTGGCGGAAGAGGAGGAACCCCGCTTCCTCAAGGCACGGGTGGTGCGGGTGAGCATGTTTCTGAGCCCGCTGGACGTGCACATCAACCGCACGCCGTGCGCCGGGCTGGTGAAGGCCGTCGCATACAGCCCCGGCAGGTTCCTAGTGGCGAGCCGGCCGGACGCGACGCTGGCGAACGAGCAGGTGGCGGCGCTGTTCGAGACGGATGCTGGACAGCGCGTGCTGTGCGTGCAGGTGGCCGGGTACGTGGCGCGGCGCATCGTCTGCTGGCTCACCGAAGGCGAGCGGGTTGCGCGGGGCGAGCGGTACGGGCTGATCCGGTTCGGGTCGCGCATGGACCTCTACCTGCCGAAGGAGACGAAGATGCGGGTCAAGACCGGGGATCAGGTGACGGGGGGCGAGTCCATCATCGGAGTGTTGCCGTGAGAATGAGAGCCTCATTGCGGGAGCGCCGCCGACAGGTCATCTACGTGGTGCCGAATCTGCTCACGACGGGGAACCTCTTTTGCGGGCTCTACGCGATCATGGCGGTGTTCGGCGCCAACTACGTGAAGGCAGCGATCGCCATCCTGGTGGCGCTGATCTTCGACATGCTGGACGGCCAGTCCGCCCGTTGGACGAAGACGACCAGCCAGTTCGGCATCGAGTACGATTCTCTGGCCGACCTGGTGTCGTTTGGCGTGGCGCCGGGGGTCCTGATCTACTCGTGGGCGCTGAGCGGATACGGGCTCCTGGGGCTCGCCGTCGTCTTTGCCTTCGTGGGCTGCGGGGCGCTCCGGCTGGCGCGCTACAACGTGCTGGCGGCCACGGCCGATAACCGCTATTTCATGGGCCTCCCGATCCCGGCGGCCGCCGGTGCGATGGCGTCGCTCATGCTGCTGGACCATCACATACTCCGTCTGGGCCAAGAGGTGAAACCGGTCTTGATCCTGGTCGTGTCGTTCGTCCTGGCCTTCTTGATGGTCAGCACGATCAGGTACACGAAGTTTAAGGGTATGAAGCTCCGGGCCGGGGAAGGCTTCATGTATCTGGTGTGGGGCGTGCTGGGAATCATGCTGATCGCGGCGGCGCCTCAGATCGCGTTGTTCGTGTTGTTCGCCGCCTACGCCTTGTCGGGCGTGGTGATGCTGGCGGTCAACCTGGTGCGCCGGACGGCCCGTCGTGGCCGGGAACCGGAACGGCTGCCTGGCGAGCTGAAGGAATGAGATGAGTCGTCTGATCCGTATCTTCGACACGACGCTCCGGGACGGCGAGCAATCTCCCGGTGCGGCCATGAACCCGGACGAGAAGCTGATGGTGGCCAAGCAACTGGCTCGCCTCGGCGTGGACATCATCGAGGCCGGTTTTGCGTACAGCTCGCCGGGCGACTTCGAGGCCGTGAGGCGCATCGCGCAGGAAGTGGAGGGCCCGACGATCTGCAGTTTGGCCCGCGCGCGCCCGGAGGACATTGACCGCGCCTGGGAAGCCTTGAAGGGCGCGCCCAAGGTCCGCATCCACACGTTCATCTCGACATCGGACATCCATCTCAAGCACCAGTTCCGGCTCACGCGGGAAGAAGCCTTGAAGCGTGCGGTCGAGATGGTGACGCGCGCCCGTGGCTACGTGGAGGACGTCGAGTTCTCGCCCATGGACGCGACGCGCTCGGACGCCAAGTACCTCTACGAGGTGCTGGAGGCCACGATCGAGGCGGGCGCGAAGACCGTCAACATCCCCGACACCGTGGGCTACGCCACGCCGCAAGAGTTCGGCAGACTCATCCGGGGCAT
>VBOK01000134.1 GCA_005877565.1 Nitrospirota bacterium | reverse complement strand
GGAGGTCCTGCAATTGGTTGCGGAAGGGAAGACCACGAAGGAAGTCGCGTCGATCCTGGGGGTGAGCGTGAAGACGGCCGAGTCGCACAGAACCCGACTTATGGAAAAGCTGGACATCCACGACACGGCCGGACTTGTGCGCTATGCGATCCGCCGCGGATTAATCCAACCCTAGGTCTGGCAAAAACCTTCCAGGGCTGCCCAATTCCTGCCTGAAGGCCCTTGCCTGCTTAAGTCCATGAATTGACGTGATTTACCAGACAGACTGTGGCGAGCTGGTAGCTTACCATCTTACAAGGGCCTGAGCGCCTCCACTGCCGGCGGTGTGGCATTGCTCTTGCTTCTTTTATGACAGTATGGTTTCGAAGATCCTGATTGTCGAAGATGAACAGGGCGTCGTGCAACTCCTCAGAGCGCGCCTTGAACCCGAGGGATTCCAGGTGATTACTGCCTATAACGGGCAGACAGGTCTACGAGCGGTGGCTGAAGCACGTCCGGACCTGGTCATCCTTGATCTGACCCTTCCTGAACTCGATGGCTTCGAATTCTGTCGCAGGATCCGACGACAACCGGAAACCGCACGTCTTCCTATTCTCGTCCTGAGCGGCAGGATAGAGCCGGTTGATAAAGTGGTCATGCTTGAGCTCGGCGCTGACGACTACGTCACCAAGCCGTTCGACACCAAGGAGCTTGTGGCTCGGGTCAAAACCCTCCTTCGCCGCGTCTCGACGCCTGCGCTCCCTCGAGTGTTGCGAGTAGGAACCCTCGAGTTGGACCTTGAGCGCCACATTGTTTTGGTCGCGAGCCTGCCAATTTCCCTCACCGCCAAGGAGTTCGAGTTGCTCAAAGCCCTGTTGGAAGCCAAGGAAAGGACTCTGACCAGAGCGTTTCTGTTAGAGAAGGTCTGGGAGTATGGCGAAGAGCTTGAGATCGAAACCCGCACTGTGGACGTGCACATCAGAAGCCTCAGAAAGAAGCTCGGCTCTGAAGGGGCTCGGATCATCACCGTGCGGAATGTCGGGTACCGGCTGGAAACGACCTCGCCACACGTGAATCCTGCCTCACTGGACGAGGAAGCCCCGGCATTAGAGTAGGTCTTCCTCTCCAGTAACCTTTCGCCTCCGCCCACAAACTCTGTCCTCGCTACGCAGATTGAGCACTCCTTTACGCGCTCTTTTTACCTGCTCTTAACCAACCCCCCCCGAGCCCCTAACGCACGCACATTAGTCTCTGGAGCATACATTGCCGAGGACCCTTTCCCGAGAAAGGCAAACCCACTGTGAGGTGGGGGCGCAAAGCCGTGGATCAGGTCACACGCCTGATAGCCGGGCTGCCGAAGAGGGGGTACCCCAAAGCTCCACGGGAACATGGTGGTCTTCGGCCTTCAACTCAGGGAGGCCGCTGTGTTCTCAGGAAAGTTATCAGGAAACCGCACGCTTGCCGGCCAACTCTGCCGGGTCTTGTTTGGCGTGTGCGTGCTCACTGTGCTCTGCTCTCTTGCGCCTGCCTTATCGAGCGCCGCTCAAGTCACATTGGCCTGGGATGCCAACACCGATCCGAATGTTGCTGGGTATAAGCTCTACTACGGTATTTCCAGCGGGTCTTATCAATTTAGTGTGGATGTGGGTAACCAGACCAGCTATACGCTCTCAGGTCTTCTAGAAGGGCAAACCTATTATTTTACTGCAATCGACTATAATCTCAGCCTGAATGAGAGTGGTTTTTCGAATGAGGTGAGCAAGGCCATACCAGATGTCACACCACCCACGGTTTCGATCGGCGCTCCCGCTAACGGCGTCACAGTCTCGGGAACTACAGTCACAGTTTCAGCCTCGGCCTCCGATAACGTCGGGGTAGCTGGCGTACAGTTTATGCTGGATGGGGTCAACTTGGGGGCGCAGGTAACCGCCGCGCCCTATGCTGTCTCCTGGAACACGCCCTTGGGGGCGGATGGGGCCCACACCCTGACCGCCGTGGCTCGTGATGCCGCGGGGAACACCGCCACCTCCGCCGCGGTCAGTGTGGCGGTGGACAACACCCCGCCACTGATCTCCACCGTGTCTGCCTCCAGCATTTCTTCCGCTGGCGCGCTCATTACCTGGGCCACCAACGCGGCCAGCGATTCGCGGGTGGACTATGGCCCGACGACGGCCTACGGCAGCTCGACGCCTGTGAACGCAAGCCTGCTGACAGCTCATGCTGTGACACTGACCGGGTTGCTGGCCACGACCACCTACCACTACCGCGTGAAGTCGCGCGATGCGGCCGGGAACCTCGCGACGTCGGGCGATTTCACGCTGACGACGCTTATTGCTGTGCCTGATACCACCCCGCCCAGCGTTCCGACCAACGTGAGCGCCAGCGCGGTGTCCTCGTCGCAGATTAATCTCTCCTGGACCGCGTCGACCGACAATGTGAGCGTGTCAGGCTATCAGATCTATAGAGGGGCGTCGCAGATTGCCACCACCGCGTTGACGAGCTACTCGGATACGGGCCTCTCCCCCGCCACTGCCTATGTTTACCAGGTCTTAGCCTATGACGCGGCCGGCAATGTCTCGGCCCTCTCCGCCGCGGCCAGCGCAGCGACATTGCCCACTCCTCCGGCCGACATTTCCAGCGGTCTCGGCCTCTATTACAGGTTCGATGAAGGCTCTGGAAGCCTCGCCAATGATTCCTCAGGCAACGGCATCACAGGCAGCCTGTTGGGCGGGGCTACATGGACGGCGGGCAAGGTGGGCCAAGCCGTGAACTTTGACGGTGTCTCTGGCAACGTCACGGCTGCCACGACCACCGGACTCAAACTTTCCACCACCCTGACCATTGCGGCCTGGATTAATCCCTCGGACGTCAGCGCGACCTATCACACCCTGGTGGCCAAGGGCGCGTGGGGCCTGCGAACGTCTGGGTATGCGGTGAACCTTGTCAACGGCCATCTCAACTTCATCAAGGTCGGCATCGCCGATGTCACCAGCTCCGTTCTTCTTTCTACAGGCACGTTGCAGCATGTGGCCGTTACCTGGAACGCTGCCACCAGCGAGGTCAAGTTCTATATGAACGGGGCGCTGGCTCAAACCATCATCGACAGCTCCGTTCCGTCCGCGCCTTTGGAGACGGACAAGCTGTTGGTCGGCCTTTGGTTGGCGGGAGGCTCTTATTTCGCTGGCGCCATGGACGAGCTGCGCATCTATAACCGCGTCTTAAGCGCGACGGACATATTGGCCCTTTACAACACCACGCCGCCCACGGTGTCGATCACGGCTCCGGCCGCTGGCACCACGGTCTCGGGCACGATCACGGTGTCGGCCAGTGCCTCCGACAACGTGGGCGTCGTGGGAGTCCAATTCAAACTGGACGGGGCGAATCTCGGGGCGGAAGTCACGAGCGCGCCCTATACTCTCTCGTGGAACACCGCGACAGCCTCCAATGGGCTGCATACCCTGGCCGCGGTGGCCCGCGATGCGGCGGGCAACAGCACCACCTCGGTCGGGGTCACCATCACGGTGTCCAACGCCGCTTCCACCCCTGTCTCGGTCTCACCGAACAGTCTCTCTTTCGGCTCGTTGACGGTCGGGACCACCAGTGTGCAGCAAGACGTCCAAATCATCAACGCGGGTTCTGTGGGAGTGTCCGTCAGCAGCATGGCCATCACCGGGCCGTTTGCGATCGCGCTCAACTATTGTATGGCCAACGGGACGTGGAACGGCGTCATAGCGCCGGGAACGCATTGTGACATCTATGTGGTCTTTGCTCCGGTGGGGGCGGGGAATGCAAGCGGGACGCTGAACATCAGCATGGCCGGGAACATTTATCCGGTAACCTTTTCCGGGATAGGTGTAGCCCCGTCCGACACCAC
>VBOK01000133.1 GCA_005877565.1 Nitrospirota bacterium | reverse complement strand
TGCAAGTTCTTGACGTTAACAACCACGACCTGCCGGATTTGCAGTTTGTCCTAATAGTGCTGGCCCTGTGCACCTCCGATCTGGAGACGCTCAACGTGCCGGACGCCGTACGCCGGACCGTCTTCGATCGCTGTTGGGCGTTGATGCACGACACGCCGCCGCCCGAGCGCAGAGAAGACCGCGTGCTGGACTTGCGCGACGGGACGGAGTTGACGCTCGACGCGATGGTGGCGGTGATCAAGAGCACGCTTGCCGAGCACGGCGTCACGCAACTGATCTGGGACCATCCGCCCAGCGAGCCCACTCGGCAGACAACTCCGGAGGCGCTGCCGCTGATCGAACGCTTGGGCAAGCTCTATCCTGCCACTCCCGACATCGCCGATGATCCTCCCAGCCCCTGAAGGGCCTCTGAGATGAGACGTCCATGGGGCGTAGCTTTGTTTGCGTTGCTATGCCTTGCGGGATGCGCGTCAGCATCCCATCCGGATAGTACGGACCCGATCCGACCTGAGCTGACCGACCTCCTGGCTCAATTGGAGCGCAACCCCATCGGTCCGGGCGAGGAGTTGCGCATCACCAAGCTGGTGGAGAGCCACGAGATGAGCGGGCTACTGGTGCAGGTGCGGGGATCGCTGCCAGCGCATTTTCACAAGCGCACGCAGGAAATCGTGCACTTGATCCGTGGAGAGGGGATATTTCAGCTGGGCACCGAGCGCATTCCGATCAAGGCCGGCGCGGTCGTGCGAATCCCGCCCGGTCAGGTGCACACCTTCACCAACCAGGGTCAGGCGCCTGCTGTCTTTTTCGTCGTGACAACGCCCCGCTGGGATGAGCAGGACCGCTTCATGACAACACCGTAGGGGCACGGCGCGCCGTGCCCCTACTACGGAACAGCGTATGCGCTGTCGATCTTGTTCTTCCAGCGGTCCATGTAGGGCGGGAAGGTCAACGACTCCTGGCCAGCCTGGCCCGCTCGTTGGATCCGCACGAGCGCATACGTGTCGTTGGTCAGCGCCCCATCCTTCTTGAGACGATCCACGAGAGAGGGCCCTGCGGTTTCCAGCATTCCGGGGTCGAGATTGAACGCGCCGTTTCGCAGTTTTTTCGCGATTTCTTCTTGCGTCGCGTTTCCGACCAGCAGCATGAGGTATATCGAGTACCAGGCCGCCAGGTGCTCGCGGCGCGTGTCCTTCGTGATTTCCCGATCCGGCCAGTAGTGCGACGCGTTCAGATACCGGTGGACGATGTCTTCGAAGAACGCCGGCACTTTCTCGATGTTGAGGTATTCTCCTTCCTCTTCTTCGGCCAGGATGGCATCAGAGATAATCCCCAGCGCCCAGAGGGAGTCCTTGGCCTTCGGAGCGTTAGGAGAGTTGGGACGTTCGAGGATGCCTTCGTTAAACAAGATTTGCGCGGTCAGCGACTCGTAGAGGTAGAGCGCGTATTGGTCCGAGAGATGTCTGGTGACCACCGCGAGCGCGGCCTCAGGTGCTCGCGGCGCGTGTCCTTCGTGATTTCCCGATCCGGCCAGTAGTGCGACGCGTTCAGATACCGGTGGACGATGTCTTCGAAGAACGCCGGCACTTTCTCGATGTTGAGGTATTCTCCTTCCTCTTCTTCGGCCAGGATGGCATCAGAGATAATCCCCAGCGCCCAGAGGGAGTCCTTGGCCTTCGGAGCGTTAGGAGAGTTGGGACGTTCGAGGATGCCTTCGTTAAACAAGATTTGCGCGGTCAGCGACTCGTAGAGGTAGAGCGCGTATTGGTCCGAGCTCGCGCTCCTCGGCAGATCCTGGAATACGCGCTGATCTGCATCCTGGCCTCGCTGGCCTGCGCAGGCACGATCGGCTGGGGCATTGACCCTGCCCCCAGGGTATCGTATAAAGGGTGGCCAATTTGTACGAGATCGGAGGTCTTATTATGCCTGATGCCTTAGTCTTCGCCGCTCAGATCAGAAAGCTGGAGGCCTTTCGCCATGGACAGGCCGAATCCACCGCGTTGGATGAATTCGATGCGGAAACCGAACAGCTCATCCTCAGAACGTTTAGGGAAGGCACACACCTCCTGGAAGCCTACGGGCTGGCCATCATGGGGGAAGCCGAAAACATCGTGAACATCCCCCAGCAGGCACAGGAAGACGCGGCGCAGGACCTCCCTCGCATGGCGATCGAGCAGCGCAGGCAGGTCCTGGAAGCCTGCCTGGCAGAGCTCACTATGGTCGCTGCCCAGCCGAAGCCCAAGATATCGTCGCGCGCTCCAGCGAAAAAGGCGAAGAAAGCCACGAAGACCAAGCTTCGCGCTGTCAAGAAGATGGCGGCGAAAAAAAAGCGCACGGCCAGGGGAATAGCCAAGAAGCCGACCACGGCAGCGAAGAAAAAGAGAGCCAAGAGGAGATAAAGGGTCATGGCGAAGTTCCAGGTCATCGACAACACCTGTCTCCACCGCGGAGGCCCGCTCGGCGAGGGAGAGATGGATGGTGATGTCGTCACCTGTCCATGGCACGGCTGGCAGTACAATGTGAAGACCGGCGCCTGCCTGACAAAGCCCGATCTCAAGGTGGGCTGCTACGAAGTCAAAGTGGAAGGTGGGGACATCAAGATCGCCCTTCCGTGAAGGGTGGTCTGCTTGAGGTCTGGAGGGACACGCGCCAGCTCGTCCTGGCGGCCCAGATCGCCGCGATCTACGCCGCCGTCCTGATCCCGTTCAAGGTCGGTATCCCTATCATTCCCGGGTTCGTCGAGCTTCGTCCCGCCAACGCGATTCCCGTTGTCGCCTCACTCCTCTTCGGCCCGGCCGCGGCCTGGGGCGCCGCCTTCGGCAATCTCATCGGGGACCTGTTCGGCACCCTGGGCCCCGGCAGTCTCTTTGGCCTGCTCGGCAACTTCCTCTACGGGTACGTGCCGTACCGCGTGTGGGGCCGGCTTGGCCCGCTTTCATCGGGCCGGCCGCCTGAACCTCGTGCTCCTCGGCAGATCCTGGAATACGTGCTGATCTGCGTCCTGGCCTCGCTGGCCTGCGCGGGCACGATCGGCTGGGGCCTTGACGTCATGCGCCTCCTGCCATTCCAAGTTCTCGCCCCGGCGATCTTCTTCAACAACGTGCTGATGTCCTCCGTGCTCGGCCCGCCGCTGCTGCTCTTCCTCTATCCGCGCGTCGCCCGGTGGGGGCTACTCTATACGGGCGGCCCGCACGACCGGAAAGGCGTGCAGGGGCGCAGCCCGGTATCGATCGAAACCCAGCAGGCGCCCGATGGCCCGCGCATTACGATTCGCGACCTGCGCTTTGCCTACCGGAGGGCGACGCACCCGGCTTTGCATGGCCTCTCGCTGTCCGTCAAGGCTGGCACCCTGACCGTGGTCCTGGGCGGCAGCGGGGCCGGGAAATCCACCCTCTGCTATTGCCTGAACGGCCTCATTCCTCACTATCTGCCCGGCGAACTCAGCGGTGCGGTGCTGATCGATGGAAGGGACACGCGCCAGGCGACTGTCTCGCAGCACGCGCGTTCGGTCGGCTTGCTGTTTCAGGATTTTGAGGCCCAGCTCGTTTCGACGAACGTGGAACGGGAACTGGCGTTCACCCTCAGCAACCTGTGTCCAGATCTGTCCCGCGAGGCGATCGCAGCGCGCATCGCGGACACGCTGAGGCTCTTGGGGCTGGACGGCTATCGCGCGCGGGATCCGCTCTCCCTGTCCGGCGGCGAGCGGCAGCGGCTGGCCATTGCTTCGGTGCTCGCGCCACGCCCTCCTGTACTGGTGCTGGACGATCCCACGACCGATCTGGACCCGGCGGGCCGGGGGGAACTGTACGTGCTTCTCCGGAAACTCGTCGAGACGGGCACCACAGTCGTCCGCACCGATCACGAGACGGAGGACGTGGTCCTGGCCGACCACGCCTGCTTGCTGTCGCAGGGTGGGCTGGTGTGGGACGGCCGGCCGGACCGCCTGCTGAGACGGCCGGCCTTGATGGAGCAATGCGACGTCCGCCCGCTACCCCTGTCAACCTTCTTTGCGAGACTGGGTTACCGCGACGAGTTGCCGCTTACCCCGGAGGAGGCCGTTGGACTGTTGAAGAACAAGCGCGTCCTGATTGACGAACCGGTTGCGGTGGTATCCACGGACCTGAGCGCGCCGCTGGTGATCGAGACCCGAGCGGTCGAGTACGCATATGGTGAGGGCGAACAGTCGGCGCTCGATGGCGTTGATCTGACGGTGAGGCAGGGCGAATTCATCGCCATCGTCGGCGCGAACGGGTCCGGCAAGACGACGCTGGCCAAGCTGTTCAAGGGCCTGCTCGTGCCCACGTGTGGGGAGGTCCGGATTGACGGCGAAGACACGCGCCGGATGACGGCCGGCCGGCTGGCCTCTGTGGTTGGCTACGTGTTTCAGAATCCCGATCATCAGATCTTCGCCGACACCGTATCCGAGGAGATCGCGTTCGGCCCGCGCAATCTGGGCGTGCCGGCTGATGACATTCCCGAGCGGGTGCGGGAAGCGCTCGAGGCGGTCGGGCTGGACCGGCCCGGGATCGCCGACGCGGATCCGTTCTCGCTGACCAAGGGGGATCGCCAGCGGGTCGCGGTGGCCTCGGTGCTGGCGATTAGGCCGGACATCCTGATCTTCGACGAGCCGACCACCGGGCTGGACTACCGAGAGATTCGCGGGATGATGGCGTTGATCCACCGGCTCAACCAGGCCGGCCATACGATCGTGATGATCACACACCTCATGTGGGTGGCTGCCGAATACGCCGCACGGTGCGTGGTCATGCAGGCGGGGCGGATCGTGGCGGATGACCGGACCCGCACCGTGTTTGCGCAGCCCGAGCGCTTGGGGCAACTGGGCCTGCGCGTGCCGCAGATCCCGCGGTTCACCCAGCACTATGGCAGAACGCTGTTGACGCTTGAGGAACTGGAATCCTGCTTCCGGATCGCGTGATGGGACTCTTTCTCTATCGAGAGGCCGACACCGTGCTCCACCGGCTGGATGCCCGGACGAAAATCCTGGGCCTGGTGGCGATCTTCACCGTGGTCCTCCTGTTCAGCCAGCCAGCCCTGCAGGCGGGATGGCTGGTGGCCCTGTTGGGCCTGGCCGTGCTGGGACGCTGCCTGCCGAACCTGAAAAAGCTGTGGGTGCTCCTGCTGTTGCTGTTCCTGTACTGCCTCATCCTCTGGCCGCTGTTCGTCAAGGGCCCGCTTGCCAAGACCGTGGCCTTCAGCCTGGCGATGGGCCTCCGTCTGGACGTGATGGTGATCGCCGGGGTGATCGTCCTGTCCACGACGCGGGTCGAGGATTTCACCGCCGGCTTGCAGCGCCTGGGATTGCCGGGGCCGATGGCCTTTGCGTGCTCGCTCGCCTTTCGCTGGGTGCCGGCGTTCCTGAGCACGGCGCATGCCGTCGTCCAGGCGCAGCAGGCGCGTGGCCTGGACCTGCAGGGGGGCAACGTCGTGGTCCGGGCCGGGCGCTACGTGCCGCTCATGATCCCCTTGATGACGCACGTGATCCGCCAGACCCTGCTGCTGGCGATGGCGTTGGAAGCCAAGGGGTTCGACCCGCGCGCGACTCGCGCGCATGCTGGCGAGAGTCGCTTCACAGCGGCCGATTACGCGGTGCTGGCCGGGCTCGCCGTGCTGCTTCTCTTAGGCCTGTGGCTGCGGTGGAACGGGTACGGGGTCATCGAGGGCGTGGGGTTCTAGCACAAAGTTCCAGGCGATCTCGTGGCCGTCGTGCGTCAGCGAGACGATATGGTTCTGGAAGCGGAAGTGGCGCACGTGCCAGAGCCGGGAGGCATAGTCCACGATCAGGTTGTCGTTATCGAGGATCGCGTGGATGCGGGCCTTCGTGAGGTGCGCGAGGCCCACGCCGATGGCTTTCAGCACGGCTTCTTTTGCCGTCCAGAAGCGAAAAAACGTCTCCCAGAGTCGATCCGCCAGCGCCCACTCAGCTTTGCTCGCGATGTAATCAAGGAGTCCCTCTGTTCGGGGTGTGATCTCCTCGATGTCGATGCCGATGGGCGCGGGGCCCACGACGGCGGCCACGTACCGCGGCTTGTGCGAGAGGGACCAGAAGGTGCCGTGGAAGGGAAGTGGGATGTTGCGGTCGCCCTTCTCCAGCAGCCCGAGCCTGACGCCGCTTGCTTCGCAGCTGCGGGCCAGCGCCTCGCGTGCCCGCCGGCTCTGGGCCTGCAGGCGCGCGCGCCCGCGCAGGCGTTGCTCCTCCGTCGTGAGCGGCAGGATGACGGGATGCAGCTTCATGACGATGCGCATCTTACCAGATTCTTTGTTCGAGCGTGGAGGGTTTTTTCTCTCTCGCCCCACGGGGAGGCTGTGCTAAGCTGGCCGTATATGACAGATGAAAGGAGTGGACCATGAAGCGGGCATGGATTGCGGCGATGGCGGCGGCGTTGGTCAGATCATTCCCGGCCTGGAGAAGGCGTTGGCCGGCCTAAAGGCCGGAGACAAGAAGCGCGTGACGATACCGGCGACGGACGCATATGGCCTCTACGATAAGGCAAGGATCATCACGGTGCCGAAGAAGAACGTGCCACCGGAGGCGAAGGTAGGCACCATGCTTCGATCAGCATCTGGCCAGCCGGCCACGGTGCTCGAGATCAAAGGCGACTCGGTGGTGATTGACACCAATCATCCGCTCGCCGGCAAGGATCTCACGTTCGACGTCAACATCCTCAAGGTGGAGCATCCACCGAAGGCTCCGCCAGAAAAGAAGCCGTGACGCTGAAGAGAACGCTTGCTATTTGCGCGCTCCTTGTGAGCGCCGTCGTGCCTGCCGCCGACGGCGCGGCTCAAGTCGTCCGATCCGGCCCGTCGAGTTGCAAGGCCGTGGCCTTGACCTTTGACATGTGTCCGGTGCGCGAGGGAGCCGGGTACGACGCTCCCCTGATTGACATGCTCATGGCGCGCCGCATTCCGGCCACGTTCTTTCTATCCGGCCGGTGGATCGTCAAACACGAGGCCGAGGTCAAGGCGCTCTTGACCGTCCCCTTCTTTGAGGTCGGAACGCACGGGCAGGTCCACGCCCACCTGCCGGCGCTGGACGCGGACCACCAGCGCGCCGAGATCAGCAGGCCGGTCCTCACGCTCCAGAAGCGGTATGGCTATCGCGGGTTGCTGTTCAGGCCGCCGTACGGCGAATACGATGATACCGCTGTCGAGATTGCACGGGCACTCGGTTTGCAGTTCATTCTGTGGAGTGCTGTCTCGGGGGACCCCGATCCGCGCCTGTCTCCAGAGCGGATGCTCGAGGATCTACGAGCGAGGGTGCGCGGTGGCAGCATCGTGGTCTTCCATGCCAACGGAAAGGGCCTGCACACCCGCGCCGTGGTGGAAGATCTGTCGCAAGAACTGCTTAACAAGGGCCTCCGGCCGGTCACTGTCACCGAACTGCTCGGTCGGTGCAACGCGTCTGCGGACCATGACCCTACCGCCAGCAACCGTTAGGCCGTACAAGCCGGATGATTTTGCCGTCGTGGTCCGTCTGCTTGGCGATCTGAATCCCTGGAAAAGACTGGGCTACACCGCGTCGGACTGGGAGTATCTGTTTGAGACGCCGTTACAGGGGCGGGAGGTGTTCGTCATCGAGACCGGAGGGAGCGTTGTCGGCGTCGGGGTCCTGCGCCAGCGGTTTCTCTTCGGCGACTATCTGGAGCTATTCGCCATCGCGGCGTCGGCCCAGGGCCGAGGGTATGGCCGGGCGCTCCTGGCCCATCTGGAGAGCGTGGTCTTTCGCCGGGCCAAGAACCTCTTCGTATGCGTGTCCGACTTCAATCACCTGGCCCGGCGGTTTTACGAGCGGAACGGCTACACGGAAATTGGGCCAATCCTGCATTTGTTGATCCCCGGTTCCTCAGAGATCCTCCTGCGCAAGACCACCGGCCCGGCCAAGTCCGTGTGAGCGCGCACTACAGACCTGTGTGATGCCCCACTGCCACGGGCACCCACTCGCTAGTCGTCGGTCCCCCTTCAAACAGAGCCCAGGGCGAGCCCCAGGCGTAGGTAAACTGGCATTTCCCGGGCATCGGCGGTATCTCCACTGCGACGACCCATTGCGGCGACGTCATGATGATCCAGCGATCGTCTCGCTGGATCTCGATGAGGCAGTCGCTATGCAGCAGCGCAAAGGTCTGCTCCGTTGAATGAAAAACCGTGCCCGTCACGGCACAGCCTTCTGGCATTGACGCTGACATGAGCGAGAGCGTAAGAAGCAAGCTCTCCAACATAGATCACCTGCCACCAGCCAACACGGCGGCTTCTTGCTCAAGGGAAGGCTGAGGCGGCGACAGTCGGTTGGCCAGAATGACCGCATCAATATAATTTCCGCAATTCAAGCACTGCCATGCTTCGCCCTCGACATCGTCTGATTGTGTGAACTGGTAGTCGTTGCTGCACAACAACACAAGGGGCGGGATATTCACCACGAGTCCGTCACAGCGTGCGCAGGTCACGGGCCACCTCCTTTGCAAGCCCTGTTGGGCGCGTTTCCGCAGCTCGCTCCACAGAATTCCTCTGCTGAGTGTGTCTTGCACCGCATGCGTGTAGTTAGACACAAAAAGGCAAGAAACAAAACCCGGAGAATGGTTCAAGGGCCGGCAGGACAATACCTGAAGGTGAAGAGAAAAAGTCCCTATTCCACACTACGCACCCAAGCGACGCCCCACTGCTACGGACACCCACTCGCTAGTCGTCGGTCCCCCTTCAAACAGAGCCCAGGGCGAGCCCCAGGTGTAAGTAAACTGGCGTTTCCCGAATGTCGGCGGTATCTCCACCCGTTGAATGAAAAACCGTGCCCGTCACGGCACAGCCTTCTGGCATTGACGCTGACATGAGCCAGAGTGTAAGAAGCAAGCTCTCCAACATAGATCACCTCCTGGGCTAAGGCCAGGGATGATGATAGATATACGCAAGGGCCGTACCTGCCGTTTGCGAACGAGAAAACTTAGGACAACTCAAATGCCATCTTAAAAGCGTGGACGGATGCAGGGTTACAGGGGAGAACGAGATTGGATTAGATGTAAAGGACGGATGCCGGCTAAGCGAGGGTCTCACAGATTATGTAATCACACCGCCATAGACTATACTTTTGTGCATAGGGGCGAAGGGCAGCGCTATGCGGTAGACTTTCCTCTGGATGGACCAGGCGGTACGGCAACGATTCGAAGTCTATGGATCGTTCGACATGGGGAGAATTTTCCTCGACTGATAACGTGCTACGTGCTTTGAAGAGGGGAAGCGTGCCATGAATACTGAGATCAAGCTGCTCGATGTGGTGGCGTTGACTGAAGACCTCTCCGAACGCGGGCTGCGCCGCGGTCAGGTTGGCACTGTCGTAGAGGTGCTTGGCCCGGACGTGTTTGTGGTCGAGTTTGTCGACAACAACGGCCGAACCTACGCGACGTTATCCTTGCGCACAAGCCAATTAATGGTCCTCCACCACCAATCCGCCTAAGCGAGGCGGCACGCGAACCAACAAACCAAAGCGGTTAACCGGCGGGGCTGCTCGGCGACAGGACCCGCGTCATTCCCTAATCAGGTTTCAGCGCCCGCTTCATCACATCCTTGTCGAAGTAGTTCACCGCCATCCCTGCGTCCAGCACTATTCCTTGGGCGTTGATCCCGGCCGAGCGCTCGCTCAGGAGAAACGCCGCCGCGTTGGCGACTTCCTGCGTCGTCACCCCCTTCTTCCGCAGCGTCAGCTTTTCCGCGTACAGATAGTAATCCGCGTAGCCGGGGATGCCCGCCGAGGCGGAGGTCTTGAGCAGACCGGGGTTGACCGAGTTGAAGCGGACGTTGGAGAACGTACTAAAAGACTTGGCCAGGAAGCAGATGGTCGAATCGAGCGCGGCCTTCACCGGGCCCATGATGCCGTAGTTCTCGGCCGCCATCTTTGTGGTGGAGATGGAGACCGCCACCACGGAGGCGTCGCGCGCGAGGTGGTTCTTGAAGGCGTTCGCGATGGCGATGAGGGAGTAGCACGAGATGTCCACGGACTGGAGGAAGGCCTTCCGGGTCGTCTCGTGGAAGGGCTTGATCCCGCCTTCGTAATCAAGAAAAGCGATCGAGTGGACGAGCCCGTGGATCGTCGGATGAACTTTTGTGATCTCGCGGGCCACGGCCAGGACCTCCTCGTCGCGTGAGACGTCGCACACGTGAATGTCAGCTTTGGGCAGAAGCTTCGACACGCTGTCCTTGCGTTCTTTCGACCGGACAACATAGACCACGGCGGCGCCTTCCGCTTCGAGCACCTGACCAATCTGGTAGGCGACGCTCTTCTTGTTGGCCACACCGAAGACGACGATGGTCTTGCCGTCGAGTCCGAGAAAACTCACGCCGGGCCTCCCATAGTCGGGCCGTCGCCGACGTCCGCCATGGCGACGACGAATTCGGTGCGCAGCACGTTCAGGCCCTCCATGCTGACCGAGCAGCACCGGGACCTTCTGCGGATCGAGTCCGCCCCGGCCGAAGAGCAGCGCCGCGCCCGCCTGGAACACACATTCGCAGATCAGGACACCCGGCATGAGGGGTCGGCCCGGATAGTGCCCGGCCAGGTACGGCTCATCCGCGTGCAGGGTCTTGACGGCCTTGATGTGCCGGTCGTCTCGCTCGAGGATCTCGTCCAGAAACAGGAACGGGGGGCGGTGGGGGATCAGCGTGAGAATCTCCTCCGTGCGGTGGCTCACGCTACAACCCTCCGTCCACCGACAGCACCGACCCCGTGATGTAGCCTGACTCCCTGGAGGCCAAAAACAGCACGCAGGCCGCGACCTCGTCGGGCGTTCCGAACCGTTTGAGCGGGATCGAGGCGAGGTACTCCTTGCGGAGCTTCTCCGGAAGGCCCGACAGGAATTCCGTATCAATGAACCCCGGGGACACGCAGTTCACCGTGATCCCGCGGGAGGCCACCTCCTTCGACAGCGAGCGGGACATCGCGATCTGGCCGGCCTTGGACGCGGCGTAGTTCGCCTGGCCCTCGAACCCGAAGCGGCTGGCGGGCGAGGTGATCGTGATGATGCGGCCGTAGCGGTTCGCCATGAACCGGAGCACGGCCAGCTTGGACATGTAGAAGACGCCGGTGAGGTTGACGTCCAACACCTTCTGCCAGTCCTGCGGCTTCATCATCGCCAGGACCGCGTCCTTGCGAATGCCGGAATTGTTGACGAGGACGGAGAAATTCTTGTGCCGCGCGTCGAAGTCCTTGTAGAAAGCCTCGACCTGCACGTAATCGGCGACATCGAACTTGCACAGGTGGAGATTCCTGGCGGCCGGTCCCAGGGAATCCTGGAATTCATCCTTCGCCGCGTCGTTGGCCGCGTAGGTGGCCACAACCGTCGCGCCATCCTCGAGGAACCGCCGGGTGATGGCCCGTCCGATGCCGCGGGTGCCCCCGGTGACGACGACCGTCTGATCGCGAAAGTCAAACACGGCGCCACTCTGTTCCACTCATGGCTGGGGCCGTTGCGTCTTCGGCTGACGGCGATGCCCCTTGCAGCAGGTACTTGTCCACCTCGTTCGCCACGATGACCCCGTAATTGATGGCGCCCAGCCAGCCGGACATGATGATGCCGACGGAGCCTGCGTGAAAGAGCCCGCCCATCTGCTTGGGCAGGTTCTGGCTGATCTTCAAGCCCTCGAACTTGGTGCCGAACGACGCGCCCCCCACGTGACGGGTGTAATACTCGAACGTTCGCGGCGTGGACGCTTCCAGATGGTCGATTTTGGCGGAGACACCGGGGAGATATTTTTCGAGGGTTTCCACCACGCCTGTGATGAGCGTCTCCTTCGCGCGCTTGTAGTCTTCTTCCGACAGCGCGATCCAATCCTCATAGTTGGCGTTCGTCGAGCAGACGATCGAGTAGCGGTCGGACCCAGGCCGGGTGTCCGGATAGTAGAAGGAATAGGTGCGGCTCGTCACGTCCATGGCGTTCAAGGCTTCTGAGTCGAACACCGGGTGGGTCGAGGTGAAGAACAGGTCCCCGATGTAGGGGATGGACTCGCCCTTGCGGATGCCCATGTACACTTGGCAACTGCTGCTGTTGAGGCGGACCGCAGCGGCCTCTCGGAGGAAATCCGGATCGAAGTGCTCGTCCCCCACCAGCTTGTGGATGGTGGCTTTGAGGTTGGCGTTCGACAGGACGGCCTTGGCGCGGATCGTCCGGCCGTTGCAGAGCACGCCGCTCACCCGACCCTTCTCGACCAGCACCTTCTCCACCAGCGCATGGTGGCGGAGGTCCACCTTGTTGGCTTTGAGCGTTGCCTTCATCTTCATGATGAGCTTGTCCGTGCCGCCCTGGAAGGTGTAGACCCCCTTGCTCATAAAGTTGGAGAAGACGATCCCGAAGGTGATAGCAGGGTCGTCGAGCGTGGAGCCGTTGGCATAGGCGATCGGCTCCATCAGCAGGCGCCACACGTCGAGACGGTCGGGGAAGTAGCGCTCGAAGAGTTCGCGAATCGTCATCTTCTGGTCATCGTAGAAGTTCATGCTGCGGGCGAACTTGAAGAACTCCTCGACTCGCTCCACTGGAATCTTGAAATGATTGACCAGCTTGTCGGTGAAGTCGGCCTTGTCGAAGGTCGTTGTGAAGGAGAACTGGGGATTGTCGAAGCGGATGCCATTGAGCTGGACGACGGACTCCGCGATGTCGGCCGTCCAGTACTTGCGGCAGGTCTTGACCATGCCGATCGGGAAGCCATGCAGTGAGATGTCGAAGATGTGCCCGCCTTTCCGCTTGAACCACGTCGCCATGCCGCCGAAGTTGTAGTGGTGCTCCAGCAGCAGGACCGCATAGCCGCAAGTCGCCAGCCGGTTGGCGGCGGTCAGGCCGGCGAGCCCCGAGCCGATGACGATCACGTCGTACTCGGGCTTGACATCCCTGATCCAGTCTTGCGCCATTATTTCTTCAGCACGTGCAGGTTGGCCATCGAGATGCCGCTCAGCATCGCGCCCACGATTCCCAGGAAGCCCTGGTCGTTCCCGCAGATGAACAGGTTCTCCAGGTGCGTGCGTCCCGTCTTGCGTTTGTTCGGCATGCCGTACACCGCCCCATTCAGGTGACCGGTCCAGTACTTGATGGTCCGAGGCGTGAAGAAGTCCGTGAACACGATGTGATCCCGGAAATCGGGGATGAATTGTAGCACTTCCCTCTGGATCCGCGGAAGCCATTCCGCCTTTGCCGCCGCGTAGTCCGCCTCCGGAAGCCTGCTCCAGCCGTCGAAGTTGGCCAGGCAGGTCATGCGGATCATGCTCTTGGGAAGAGGCTTGGTGTAGAGAAAGTTGTCGGAGCAGCAGATCACGCCGCTCCGCGGGTCCACGAGGTCCTTGGGCACCTCGTAGTGAAAGTCCTTTTCGGTGTTATAGAACACAATCGTGCTGTTGTGGCCGAGCGATTTCATCGGCGTATCCAGGATGGAGATGATCTCCACGAACGACAGTCGCCCTGCGAGCGGGGCGAGCTGCTCCGGGTCGCCGTCGTCGCAAAGCCGCAGGGTCTCGACGTAGCCGGCGGAGGAGAGAATGGTGTCGGCCGTGAGCATCTCGCCGCTGTCGAGTTCCACGGAGCGGACGCGCCCGTCCTCGATGTGCAGAGCCTTCACCCCGCACCTCATGCGGACGGTGCCGCCGACCTCCCGCACCTTCCGGCGCAAGACGTTGATGATGCGTCGAACCCCTTCGCGGGGCCGGGCCAGGCCCTCGCAGAAGATGCTTTTGAACATCACGACGAACTGGCCGAATTCCATGTCCCGCTCAGCCGCGTTGCCGTAGATCATCAGGGGGCAAAAGAGCATGTCGATCAGTAAGGGATCGGTCAGGAAGCTGGAGACGATCTGCCGGCCGGGCATGGGTTTCGCTTCGAGGTCGAGCTCGTCGTACTCCTGGATGCAGTGTACGAGACGGAGGAAATTGTCCTTCTGGGCAGGGAAGTGCTCGATGACCTCCTGGATGAAGCACTCAAAGTCGTTGTTGAAGCGGAGCGTGATGCCCGGGAACCGGATCTCGGACTGGTACTGGGGCACTAAGGCAAAATCCTCGAACGGAATCCGCAATTGGCGGCAGATCTTCGTGAGGGGGGCGCCGCGGGTCCCCGGCGGCACGTAGTTGGTCATGGCGTGCAGGCCGACGTCGAACTGATAGCCGCCCAGTGCGTAGTAAGAGTTCAGGCCGCCTGCCGCGTAGTGGCGCTCCAGTACAAGCACGTTCTTCTCGAAGTAGGCCAGGCGGATCGCGGCTGCCAGGCCCGACATGCCCGCGCCGATGATGATGACGTCGTAGTGAGTCGGAGGCA
>VBOK01000132.1:1159-6625 GCA_005877565.1 Nitrospirota bacterium | reverse complement strand
TAAAAGTCTCATTGTTGCCTCTGAGCGCGTCAGTAGCTAACGCTTTGAACGTATCAGCTAATTGATCTTTGGCCTTGGCCTCCTCCCTCTTTGCAAGAAGGTATCCGAGCCATGCCCCCACGGTCAGCCCGGCTATTCCAGCAAGAACGATAATCATTGCATCAGTCGTCATGGTGTTCGCAACGAGCCTACACTCTATCCCTTCTCGAAACCGAACACCAGTCTACTCCCGTCTCAGCACCGGCAGGGGTTTCTGGCCGAGAATACGGTACGTCGAGAGGAAGCCAACGAGGACCGTCCCCGCGATCGTCGCGCCGATCCCCCAGACGATGGCCGCTGGCTGGAACCGCCACTTCACGTCCAGTATCCAATGCCCGCCGCCCCATGCCAGGCCAATCGCCAGGCCCGCGCCGATCATGCCAGCCGCGGCCCCCAGCAACGCGTACTCCACGGCGAAGGTCGAGGCCAGGACCAGGCGTGTGGCGCCCACGGCCTTAAAGACCATCGCCTCGTAGATCCGGCGGAACCTGGTCGCGGCCAAGGCGCCGGCCAGCACGACGGCCCCTGCGAGGATGCTCAACGCCGCCATGAAGCGGATCACCAGGCTGATTCGATCCACCACCTGCGCCACGGAATCCAAGACGGCCCGGATGTTGATTGCCGAGACATTGGGGAAGGCGGCAACTGTGGCGCGCTGCAACGCGACTTCTTCCTGTGGATCCACCCGGGTCGTGGCGACATACGTCATGGGTGCGCCCTCGAGCGAGCCAGGCTCGAAGACGAAATAAAAGTTCGTGGACATGTTCCCCCAGTCCACCTTTCTGATGCTGGTGATCCTGCCGGAGACCTTGGCGCCCTGGATGTCGAATTCCACCGTCGAACCGAGGTCGAGGCCCAAGCGGCTGGCCGCTTCTTCCTCGACAGACACCCGCGGTAGACCTGACGATCCTCCGCCGTCCCACCACTGTCCATTCGCGATCACGTTCCCCTTCGGGAGTTCGTTCAGGAACGTCAGCACGTACTCTCGCGTGAAGTACCAGCCATGCTCGCGATCCTCGTAGGACTCGCGTCGAACCTGCTGTCCGTTGAGGCCCCACAGCCTCGACCGCACGAGGGGCGTGAGCCGCGCGTCTGTATGGCCGCGCTCCACGAGCAAGCGCTCGAACGCGTCGCGCTGATCCGGCTGGATGTCGATGAAGAAGAACGTCGGCGCGTCGGTGGGCACGTTCTCGCCGATCTCCCACAAGATGTTCTGCTCCACGAGGTGAATCGCCAAGATGACCATCACACCGACTCCCACCGAGACCAGAACGGTCTGGGCCTGGCTCCCAGGACGGTACAGATTGGCCAGCCCCTGCCTCCAGACTACTTGGAGCGGGGGCCCGTGCGCCCCTCCGAATGGGCTCCGATGCGCCGGTTTGCACCCGCCCGCCCCCGGTGCGCCAAGACGCACCGTCCTCCACGGTACCCCGCGCTCGCCCCGGCGGAGCCGGAGGCTCGCTTGTAGCCGCCAACGCGATAGACCCCTGGCCAGCCGCACCACCAGCCACGCCGTTGCGCTCAAGAGAGCCAGCGCCGCCGCCAACGCCCCAATGAACAGGCCGGCGGCCCGCCACGATCCGGCCTGCCAGAGGGCCAGCCCGGCCAAGGCCAGCGCCAGCAGTCCGCTGATCGCCCACGCCATTCGTCCCGGCGAGCCCAGCGCTTCGTCGGCCACCCCCCGGCGGAGGATTAGTTTCGGACGTACGTGCCGCACCTCCAGCAGAGGCCAGAGGGCGAACAGGACCGTGGTCAAGAGCCCCATGCCCATCCCTCGCACGAATGGCAGCAGGGCCAGACGAAACTCCAGCTCGATCGGCAGCCAGGCCTTCAGCAGCGGGGGCAAGGCGACCTGAAAGGCCGCCCCCAAAGCCGCCCCGGCCAGGCTCCCCAGCACGCCTAGCAACAACGTTTGACTCAAGTAGACACGCAGGATCGTGCCGGATTCGGCGCCGAGCGCCTTGAGCACGGCGATGGTCTCGAGCTTCTCCTTCAGGAATGCACGGATGCTGCTGGCCACGCCGATCCCGCCAACCATGAGCGCGATGAGCCCAACCAGGCCCAGGTACATCGTGAGCTGCCGGAGGAAGCGCCGCAGCATCGGCTGGGCGTCCTGGTACGTGCTCACTCGCACGGTCTTGTCCGGGAATGTCGCGGCCAACTCCCCTTGAACGGCCTTCGGACTCAGGGCCTCAGGCAGTTTTAGCAGATGACGGTGAGTCACGCGGCTTCCCGGCTGGACGAGCCCAGTCGCCGCAAGGCTTTGCCGGGAAATCAGCACACGAGGGCCAAAGCTGAACGCGCCGGCGGCTCGATCCGGCTCTTTCTTCAGGACGCCAGCGATCCTGAACTCCGCGTGGCCGATCTTGAGCGTGTCCCCGACCTCCAGATTGAGCCGGATCAGCAAGGCTTCCTCCGCCAGTGCACGGGTGCCGGTGAACAGCGCCGTCAGGGTATCCTCGGGGACGGCCCGCAGCTTCCCGTAGAACGGGTAGCCCGGCTCCACGGCTTTGAGCTCGACGAGCTGCGTCCCGGAGGGCACCGCGGCCATTGCCACCAGTTCGCTGACCTGCATGCGGGCGACGCCGCGGCCGTCGAGCCTGCGCAGGACTGCTTCCGCTTCGGGGGTCAGCGGCCGCGACGTCCGTAGTTCCACATCGGCGGCCATGAGACTGCGGGCCTCGCGCTGGATGGCGCGTTCCAGGTTCTCGGAGAAGAGCCCCACGCCGACCAGGGCCGCCACACCGAGCGCGATGCAGATGAAGAAATACGTGAAGTGCCGCCAGGCCGCACGGGTCTCCCGCCAGGCCATCCGGGAGACGAACGCGGTCATGGGCGGGCACCGGACGCACGATGCTGCAGGTCGTCCGACGCGATCCGCCCGTCACGGAGCCGGACGATCCGGTCGGCGTGGGCCGCCAGAGCCGGATCGTGCGTGACGAGGACCAGCGTACTGCCGTGGTCCCGGTTCAGGCGGATGATCAGCTCGATCACCTGCTCACCGGTGGTCGTGTCCAGGTTGCCGGTCGGCTCGTCGGCGAGCAGGATTGCCGGACGGTTCGCGAACGCCCGCGCGACGGCCACCCGTTGCTGCTCACCGCCGGAGAGCTGCACTGGATAGTGATGGCCGCGCGACTCGAGCCCGACGGCCTGCAGCAGCTCGTCCGCTTTCGCGTTGGCTTCGGGATCGCCGGCCAGCTCCATCGGAACCGCAATGTTTTCGCGCGCGGTCAGGGTGGGGATCAAATGGAACGACTGAAACACAAAGCCGATCTTCTGCAGGCGCAACCGCGAGAGCTCGTCGTCCGACAACTTCGTGATGTCCCGTCCGTCAATGGAGATGGCGCCGGACGTGGGAGTGTCCATGCCGCCGATGAGCCCCAGCAAGGTGGACTTCCCGCTTCCGGACGGCCCGACGATGGCGAGAAACTGCTTGGCGGGAACGTCGAGCGAGATGTCATCCAGGATGGAGACTTCGCGACCGCCGCTGACCAGCCGCATGGAGAGGTTGCGGATTGCGATCATGCCCCCTATTATACAGAAGCATGGATCATTTACTTAGAATCGTCTGCCTCGTCGCGCTGCTCGGCGGAGGGCTGTGGTCCTGCAACGAGCAGCTCGGCAAGCCCGCGCCCAAAATCCAAGGCACGAGCGTGGACGCGCGGCCTGGCACCAAGTCGCCGCCTCCGTCCAATGCTGCGCTCCGGCCTGAAGAACGGGTCCTCGTGGCCTTCGGTGACAGCTTGACGGCGGGGCTCGGTGTCTCACCGGAGGAAGCCTACCCGGCTCGACTCCAGGAGAAACTCCAGCTCTCCGGCTACCGGTATCGCGTAGTCAACGCCGGCGTCAGCGGCGAGACGACGGCCGGCGGACTGCGCCGGGTGGATTGGATCCTGAAAAGCAAACCCGACATTGTGATCTTGGAGCTCGGCGGCAATGACGGCTTGCGCGGACTGAACCTCTCCCAAACCTATGGCATTCCGCTCATTCCATTTTTTCTTGAAGGAGTTGCCGCGAAGGCTCACCTCAACCAAGCTGACGGCATCCATCCGACCGGCGCTGGCTATGCGGTCATCGTTCAGAATGCCTGGCCGATCATCAAACCCTTGCTCAAGAAGTAACTATTTGATAAATTATAAAAATAATGGCATTGACAAGTTCTTGGTCATAGAGTATAAACATATTGCCGACCAAGTTGGTCTCCGATTGCTTTAGTCGGGTATAGATTTGATCGGATACAATAACTAGCAGTAGAGGAAAAGGTCAGCGTTCTGAAACAACAGGGACACTCTGGGACCAGAGTTCGTCTGGTAACAGGAGGAGCACCCCATGGACTGCCCTCGGTGCAAGGGCGTCATGACCCCGGAGGTATTTGAGGACTTATTGGACGACACAGGAAATCTTTGCTTTAAAGGCTGGCGCTGCCTGCTATGCGGAGAGATCCTTGATCCCGTGATTGCCAACAATCGCGGGGCACATCCAATGCCTCTGTTGGGCCGGGCCCGGAAGAAATTCGCCGCTCAAGTAAACTGACCACACTCCTGGCGTGAAGGAAGAGGACGGCACGCGTGCCAGGAAACTCGGCGCAGATGTGCGCGGCGGCCGCCCAAAAATAATTTCCTAGGAAATTATACTGTATGGCTCAGGTGACGGAACAGGCAGTCATCGACGCGCTCCGCACGGTGATGGAGCCGGAGTTGCACAAGGACCTCATCACCCTCAAGATGGTCAAGGACCTGAAGATCGAGGGAGGGACCGTCAAGTTCACCGTGGTGCTGACCACCCCGGCCTGCCCGCTCAAGACCGAGATCAAAGCCAGTTGCGACAAAGCGGTGGGCGCGATCCCCGGCGTGGCGAAAGTCGAAGTGGATTTCACCGCCAACGTGCAGCAGGGTCGCTCCCAGATCAAAGACAACCTCATCCCAACCGTCAAGAACACCATCGCCGTCAGCAGCGGCAAGGGGGGCGTCGGCAAAACGACGGTCGCGGTCAATCTGGCAGCCGGGCTGGCCCTTCAAGGCGCGAAGGTCGGGCTGATGGACGCCGACGTGTACGGCCCCAACGTCCCGATGATGATGGGCGTGGAGCGGCCGCCCGAGCAACAGGACGGCAAGCTGCTGCCGGCGGAGAGTCACGGCGTCAAGCTGATCTCGATGGGGTTCTTCGTTCCAGATGACCAGCCGCTGACTTGGCGCGGGCCGATGATCCACACCGCCATCCAGCAGTTCCTGCGGGACGTGATCTGGGGCGATCTAGATTATCTGGTGGTGGACCTCCCTCCGGGAACCGGAGACGCCCAGCTCAGCATCGCCCAATTGGTTCCCCTGACCGGCGCCGTCATTGTGACCACGCCTCAGGAGGTCGCGTTGCACGACTCCCGAAAAGGGCTCGCCATGTTCCAGAAGGTCAACGTGCCAATCCTGGGCA
>VBOK01000132.1:0-1100 GCA_005877565.1 Nitrospirota bacterium | reverse complement strand
ATCGCCTCCAGGATTGCGGCCCGGATCAGCGTGCTGACCGCCGCGGCGTCCGAGACGATCCCGGTCGAAAGCCTGCTGCAGAAAATCAAGAAGCCGCTGACCAGCGGCGCCTAATCACCTGACCAGAGCGTGAACATCCGCCAGATCCGCCGCATGAGGCCGAAGAGCCATCCTTCTGTTTCTGGCATCCTTTCAGGGTCGGCGTACTCCACCCACGGCTCCTGACTCCCCAGATAGGTGCCCCCGGCAAAGGTCAACCGACTTCTAAGCTGCGTGTATCCCTGTTCGTGAAGCCGGCGAGCCAAGTCGGCGAGCGCGGCGGCCGGGCTGTCTGCGTCCATGCTCACCACCAGAAGCGTTTCGTACTGAAGCGACGCGCGGAAGGTCTCGGCCTGCTGCTCAACGGACACCATGCGCGTGAACCCGCGCGCTCGCTCGTCCAGCCCGGCCAGCAAGTGCTTCTCACGCGCCTCATTTGCCATGAATCATCCGGCCCATCTTCCTTGCGCCGGGGCTGAGCCGCCCGCTATAATTCCCCTTCGCACATGCCACGTGCATCACTTCATACCATCGGGTGTCGCTTGAACCACGCTGAAACGGCGCTCCTGGGCGATCAACTTCGAAATCGTGGTTACGAGCTCGTCGAGTTCGGCCAACGCACCGACCTCGTGGTCGTCAACACCTGCTCCGTCACGGACAACGCGGAAGCCGACTGCCGCAGCCTGATTCGCAAGATCCGCCGTACTTCCCCAGATGCCTTCGTAGCCGTCACCGGCTGCTACGCCCAGACCGGCGTGGACGTCCTGCAACAGATGGAAGGCATCGACCTGATCGTCGGCACGCAATACAAGATGGAGTTGCCTCGTTACTTGACCTCGCTGGAGCGCCGGTCTGCACCGGAGATCCTCCACACTCGGACGGTCAGCCGCGACGATTTTACGATCGAAGGTATTGGAGAATACCAGGAGACCCGTGCGAATTTAAAGGTGCAGGACGGCTGTAACTTCATGTGTTCCTTCTGCATCATCCCCTTCTCCCGGGGGCACGAACGCAGCCGCTGCCCTGAGGACATTCTCCGGGAAGCCGAGGGCCTCGTGGCG
>VBOK01000131.1 GCA_005877565.1 Nitrospirota bacterium | reverse complement strand
CCGGGGGATGGCCCCGCCGACGATCTCATCCACGAACTGAAACCCGGCGCCGCGCTTGAGCGGTTCGAGTTTCAGCCACGCGTCCCCATACTGGCCGTGCCCCCCGGTCTGTTTTTTGTACTTCCCCTGCGCGGAGGCGGTCTTGCGGATGGTTTCCTTGTATGGCACCTTCGGGGTATGGACGTTCACCTCGATGCCGTATTTGCGTTTGAGTTTCTCGAACGCGACATCCCCATGCAACTGCCCCATGGCGCTGAGGATCATCTCGTGCGTCTCGGGGTTGCGGACGAACTCGAGGGAGGGGTCTTCCTCGACGAGTTTGTGGAGCCCCAGGCTCACCTTTTCCACATCCGCTTTGGATTTGGGTTCAAGGGCGAACGACAGGAGTGGCCGGGGCAACGGGGGCTTGGGGATCAGGAGCGGGGCATTGACGCTGGTGAGCGTGTCGCCGGTCTGGGTGTCCTTGAGTTTGGCGATCGCCACGATGTCGCCGGCCATCGTCTTCTCGATGGGGATGTATTTCTTCCCCACCGCGTGAAAGAGCCGCCCGCCCTTCTCCTTGACATTACGCGTGGCATTGAGAAAGCCGGTATCCGGCGCCAGCATCCCGGCGTACACCCGCAGGTAATTGAGCCGCCCCATAAACGGGTCAATGATCGTTTTGAAGACGTACGCCGCAAAAGGCGCGCCAGGGTCGGGCGCCAAGGACACGGTCTCCTTCCCCTCCGCCTTGGTGGCCTGCACCGGATGGGCCGCGGCGCGTTCCACCGGTGAAGGCAGGAGCGCCACGAGGGCATTGAGCGCCTCCACCACGCCGATGTTTTTCCCGGCGGACCCGCAGAGGACTGGGAACACACTGCGGTTGGCCGTCCCGCTTTTCAACCCCTTCAGGATCTCCGCAGCCGTCAGAGTCCCGTCACCCAGATACTTCTCGAGCAGCTGATCATCAGTCTCCGCAGCCCCCTCCATCAGCTTCTTGCGGGCATCCTCGACCTCCCCGCCCAGGGCCGCCGGCACCTCGGCCTTCTGCCGTTTCCCGCTCCCATCCGACGCGTTCCGACACGCCCACACGGTGAGGAGGTCCACCACCCCTTCTAGGGAGGCCTCCTTCCCGATCGGCAGGCTGAGCGGGACCGTCTTGATCTCCAACGCCTTCTCGATTTCCTCCACCAGCGTCGCCCAGGCGGTCCCTTCCTTATCCAGGCCGCTGATGAAGATCAGGCCCGGGAGGGCCCGCTCTGTCGCGTACTCCCAGAGCTTTTCCAGTTCCGTCTTGACCCCGGCGCCGGCATTGAAGACCCACAGAGCGCCGTCCGCCACGTGCGCGGCTTGCTTCGCTTCGGCCTGAAAGCTCGTCGCGCCAGGATTGTCCAGGAGATTGAGCGCGATGTCATTCCAGGAAATCTGGCAGAGGCTGGTCTGGATGGAGATCTTCCGGTGGTGTTCTTCCGGATCATAGTCCATGGCCGTCGTACCGGCTGCGACGGACCCCATTTGAGGAATCATCCCGCTCGAACAGAGAAAAGCTTCGATCAGCGTGGTCTTCCCGGCTCCGCCGTAGGAGAGGACAGCAACATTGCGGATGGCATCAGGCTTGAAATCCTTCATAAAAAAAGTCTCCAGATTAGACTAGAAATGGCGCCATTCTAGGAGGGCCTTGCAGGAGTGTCAACTGCAAGGCCCCCACGCCGGAAGGAGTCCAAACAGTGCAGTGTCGCAGGACCGCGACACCGCTCCCACAGTCCGTCGAATAATATTACGGGCCCCTTACAGGCCCTTCACGAACCCCTTACGAATCTCCTCCAACATGGTTTTGACAGGGCTCCATGCCGGATAAGCAAGTTGTCCTACGACACGGAGGTCACCATGATTCCCAACGTCAGAATCACACAGCGTGGACTTGCTGTGATCATACTCACAAGCAGTGCGATGATGCTCATGACTGTTGTGTTCGCGAAGGATGACAGGCCGGCTTCGAAGTTGTTTGGCATGTCGCCAACTGCAGTGTACGACCCAGGCCCCCGCCCAGGCCCCGCCGGTGCTGGCGGACCGCTCCCTGGATTGACCAGCACGAACCTCACCATCTTTAAGAATTTCGGACTACCGGACTTTTTGGAAGAGGAGGGTGTGGCACAAGGCCTCGGCCCTCGGTTCAACCTCGACAGCTGTGGAGGCTGTCACGCCCAGCCAGCCGTGGGAGGCACCAGTCCGTTCGTGAACCCACAGGTCGCGGCGGCGAAGACGAATGGGGCGCAAAATAAAGTTCCGTTTTTCGTCCATCCCAACGGACCCGTCCGCGAGGCCCGGTTCCCGTACCACCCGAACGGGACGCGCGATGGCGGTGTTCATGATCTGTACACGATTACCGGTCGCGCCGATGCGCCAGGTTGTACCCTCGCACAGCCTGACTTTGACCAACAAGCCAGCCGCGGGAACATCATCTTCCGTATCCCCACGCCGGTCTTCGGCGCCGGGCTGATCGAAGCGATTCCCGATTCGGTCATTCTGGCAAACATGGCCGCGGAGCAATCGGAGAAGGCGACGATGGGAATCAAGGGCCGTCCCAATCGACGGGGACCGGGCAACGTCCACACGAGCGGCAGCCCGAACACAAGCGGCAACGATGGCAGCATCACGCGGTTCGGCTGGAAGGCACAGAACAAGTCCCTCTTGCTCTTCTCCGGTGAGGCGTATAACGTTGAAATGGGCATAACGAACGAGCTGTTCCCGACCGAACGGGACGAGACGCCATCGTGCCAGTTCAACCCGACGCCCGAGGATCACACGAACTTCGACGCAGAGAGCATCGGCGAATCGCTCAGCAACATCATGAATTTTACCACGTTCATGCGGTTCCTCGCGCCACCGACGCCAGCGCCTGAGACGGACTCGATTAAGAATGGCCGGCATCTGTTTAAGCAGGTGGGTTGCGCGCTCTGTCACACGCCGGTTTTGATGACAGGAGCGTCATCCATCGACGCAGCGCTGAGCAATCAACCGGTCCGACTCTTCTCTGACCTTCTCCTGCACAACATGGGGCCTAATCTCGCCGATAACATCATCCAAGGTGGTGCCGGGCCTGATGAGTTCAAGACCGCTCCACTCTGGGGCATTGGACAGCGGCTGTTTTTCCTGCACGACGGACGAGCGGGAACCCTGTTAGAGGCGATCCAGGCACACGCGAGCCACGGCAACCAGCACTATCCTCCGTCCGAAGCCAATGCAGTGATTGCCCGGTTCAATGCGCTCCCTGAACAAGAGAAACAGAACATTGTGGACTTCCTGCGCGGGCTGTAAGCAGCCGCTGCCGGAGCACAAGAAGAGCCCGTCAGGTTTCACGATCTGACGGGCTCCTTTTTCTTCTCCCGATTGCCGTGATGCGCATGCACCAGCGCATGACCACGGCCCCTGGCGATCAGCCACCGGTTCGCGGGAAACGCGGCAATCCCGGCGAGGACGAGGGAAACGATGAGGCTGCCCCAGAACAGCGGGTCAGTGAGCCCAGCATTCATCGCGCCAGGTATGACGACCACCACAACGCTGTCAACGATCTCCATGACCGTGATGGACAGCGTGTCCGACGCGAAGGCGAGTGTGAGAGCCTCCCCTAACT
>VBOK01000130.1 GCA_005877565.1 Nitrospirota bacterium | reverse complement strand
GACTGAAACGCCTTCTTGATATCCCGCGTGAACACGCCCGCCTGTAAGCCATAGGGTGAGTCGTTGATCCCCGCCAGCGCGTCCTCGAACTTCACATATGGACTCACAGTGACAACCGGACCGAAAACCTCCTGACAGCTCACCTTCATCTGCGGCGTCACGTCCGTGAGGACCGTCGCCTCGACCACGCTCCCCAGTCGCTTCCCGCCCACACGGAGTTTGGCTCCGCCCTTTACCGCCTCCTGAACCCATGCCTCGACCCGCTTGGCTGCCCCTTCATCAATGAGCGGCCCGATCACGGTCGTGTCTTCAGCGGGATTGCCGGCCTTCAGCGCAGAGACGCGCTGGAGCAAATTGTCGAGAAACTTCTGATAGACCGATTCGTGGGCGTAAATGCGCTGGACCGAGATGCAGGTCTGGCCCGAATAGACGTAGCCGCCGACCGCGCAGCGATCGGCCGCGTGGTCCAAGTCGGCGTCCGGCTCGACAATCACCCCGGCGTTCCCGCCGAGCTCGAGCACCACGCGTTTCTTCCCGGCCTTGTTTTTCAGCATCCACCCCACGGCGGCGCTGCCGGTGAAGCTCAACAGCTTGAAACGTTCGTCCGTGACCATGCGTTCGGCCACGGCGTTTGTGCAGGGCAGGATGCTGACCATGCCGGCCGGCAAACCGACTTGCAGGATAACCTCACCCAGCATCAAAGCTGTTAACGGAGTTTGTGGGGCTGGTTTGAGCACAATCGGGTTGCCCACCGCCAGGGCCGGCGCGACCTTGTGCGCGACGAGATTCAAGGGAAAATTGAACGGCGTGATGCCCAGCATCGGCCCGATGGGCACTCGGCGATATAGCCCGAAATGGTTGTCCGTGCCCGGCGTGATGTCCAACGGAACGATCTCGCCGGGAATGCGCTTGGCTTCTTCCGCGGCGACGGTGAATGTGATGATGGCGCGCCCGATCTCGCGTCGCGCGTCGGTGATCGGCTTGCCCGATTCGGAGGACAGACAGCGGGCGAAGTCTTCTTTGCGGGCGGTCAGTTCGCCGGCGATCTTCTGCAGCGCTGCGGACCGCACGTGAGCAGGCAGCTTCCGGCTGACGGCGAAGGCCGACACCGCCGCGCGAATGGCCTCGTCGGCTTCCGATTCCCCGGCCAGGCAGACCTCGGCCAGGACCTCGCCGTTGTAGGGATTGCGAATGGGGCTGGTCGTGCCGGTCTCCACCCACCGGCCGGCAATCAACATGGCGCGACGTGCAGCCATCCTGTAGCCATTCTGGCTCATGGTTTTCCGCGAAGTCAAGATTCGCCCATTTGTGGACTTTACTTGCCAAAGACCCGCTTGCTACACTCACGCGCTTTCTGTGAGTAATTCGAATTCAGAGGGGGGCTACTGCATGGACGAAAACTTTTGCACTGTTAGGAAACTTATTGGGTGGGCTCTAGCCGTCGGAGTAGCCGGAGTGGTTTGTTCGCCGGCCTGGGCCAAGACCGTGAAGGTGGAGTTCACCGCCATCGAGACCGAAGTCGTCATCGACAACAAAGGCACGAAGTACAAGGCGTGGACCTTCAACGGGCAATTCCCCGGTCCCGTTGTGCGGGCGACCGAAGGGGACACTATTGAATTCTCGTTGACCAACCCGAAGACCAACACCTTTCCCCACTCGATGGACTTCCACGCTGGCGAGATGGACTTCCTCAAGAACCACAAGCAGGTCGAACGCGGCGAGACCCATCACATCACTTTCACACCGAAGAAACCGGGGATCTTCTTCTACCACTGCGGCGTCCAGCCGATGATCCAACACATCGCGCGCGGCATGATGGGCGCCATCATCATCGATCCGAAGGACCCCAACGCGCTGCCGAAGGCTGACCGTGAATATGTGCTGGTGCAGAGCGAACTCTGGAATAACCCGGACGACGTTCAGGGAATGTTCGACCGCAAATACGATGGCGCGATGTTCAACGGCGGCATCTTCAAGTACCACCCATTCCTGGGAGGCAAGCCCCTCGAAGCCAAGCTGGGTGAGCGCGTCCGCATCTACATCGTGAACGCGGGGCCGAACAATTTCTCGGCCTTCCACCCGATCGGCGAGATCTGGGTGGTGGTTGAGAATGAAGGCGGCTACCCGCTGGTCACGCACTCGCTGACCGACGCCCTACGCGGCGCGATCGCGGTGCTACTGGTCAAGAAGGATGCCAAGACGCTGCCCCTCATGCCCTTCGTGGAGCCGGCCAGGACGAAATAGCTAGCTACGACGGATTGGGCGCGACGAAGACCAGCACGCTGAGCCGCTGCTGGGTGTGGTTGCGGACCCCATGCTCCATGCCGGCTGGCGCCATCACCGCCTGGCCCGGGTTGAGGACCCGCTCCTCTGTGCCGACCTGGAACGTGCCCTGCCCCTCGAGCACGATGTAGACCTTGTCTTGATCGCTGTGCACGTGGCCCTTCTGGGCCTGTCCCGGCTCGAAGCCGTAGATGTCGCAGAAGAACCGCGGCGTCTGAAACAGGTTGTTCTTCTTCATCTTGTCCGGCGAGAATTGCTTGAAGTCGTTCAACGTCAACACCGTCATGACCGGCCACTCTCCTTTCGGCGCTCCCCCACCACCTTCAGGATCGAATCCACTGGAACCAGGTGATGCTCCACACCCAGCTCCTTGGCCGAGACCCCCATCGCCAGCCCCAGCATCTGCGGCAGGTGCAGGACGGGCAGGTTCAAGTTCGTCTCGACCTTGCGGGCCGCTCGTTCCTGGTAGATGTCCAAGCTCATGTGGCACAGAGGGCAGGGGGTCACCATCGCATCCGCGCCGCCTTCCTTTGCCTCCTTGAGATTCGCGCCGTTCATCGCCAGGGCGATGTCCTCCTTCTCCAGAATGATCGGAAACCCGCAGCACTTGATCTTCCCGCCGTAGTCCACCGGCTCCGCTCCCACCGCTCGGATGAGCTTCTCGAGCGAATTGGGATTTTCGGGATCGTCGAAGCCGAGGTCCCAGGACGGCCTCAGGATGTAGCACCCATAGAACGGCGCGATCTTCAGATCGCCCAGCGTCACCTGCACTTCATCCTTGAGCTTCGCCAGCCCGACTTCCCGGACCACAACCCAGAGCAGATGCTTGACCTGCACGTTCCCGTGATACACGAGGCGCTCCGTCTCCAGCAGGCGATTGACGCGCTGAAGCAGCGCCGGGTCGGCTTTGAGCTGCCGGTTGGCGGTGCTCATGACGCCTTGGCAGGTCCCGCAGATCGTCATGACGTCCAGGCCAAGCCGCTCCGCCTGCGCGAAGGTCCGCGCGTTGAGCGCGAGGGCGCCCTCCGGGTCCGCTTCGGCAACCACGCCGGCGCCACAGCAAGATGAGGCGGTCAATTCAGTGACCTCGATCCCCAGCCGTCCGATGATGGCCATCGTCGACTGATAGAGCTCAGGCGTCGCCCCCTTCGCCGCACAGCCCGGATACAGTGCATACTTCATCACTCACTCCCCACGAAAATGAAATGGGGGGTGACACCGCATGGGCGCCCAGATGCAGCGCGGGGCGTACAGCCGGATCTGCGGGGCCTCGACGGCGAAACGCCCAGCTGCGCTGGGCTATGCGGGGGCAGGACCCACCATTTCATTTTCCGGCACCCCTCACCCATACTTATAACGCACGCCCGTACCTGGATCCGGATACGTCATCTCGATGTTCTTGAACTCGTGACAGGCGACGAGGCACGCCCCGCTCTCCAGGCAAGCCGGCCAGTCCACGTTGATCTTCAACTGTTCCGCGTCCCAACGGTAGACCCCGGCCGGACAGACGATCGTGCACTGCTTGCGGACGCACTTCAGGCAAGCCTCGTGGTTTTTGATCCGGATGTGCGGCGTGCGGAACAGCAGCTCGTTGGCGGCGTCGTTTTCGCTCATCGCCTGGTCCGCTCCAGCAGCGCCCGCACATGCCGCACGCCTTCGATCGGCGGGTGCAGCGGGTTCGGCACCTTGCCTTTGAGCAGCATGCGGAGACCCAACGGCAGCACGTGAAGCAACCGGCGCAGGCTGGGCCCGACGACCTTGAGGGGCATCAGCGCCTCGTTCAGACGCCCGAACCGCGCGATCAGGTCCCGGAACCCGACGACATGCCGGGCACCACCGGTGTCCGTCATACCCGCCTGGATCGCCGCGCGGCGCAGGCGGATGATCGCCTCCATGGGCTTGACATCCTTGGGACACACTTCGACGCAAAAGTTGCAGCGCGTGCAGTCCCACATCCCCGTCGGACCTTGGAGCGCTGCCAGCCGGGCCGTCCGCGCGGCGCTGTCTTCACGAGGATCCGCCACGAACCGGTAGGCCTTCGCCAGCGCGGCCGGTCCCAGAAAGCCCTGGTCCACCTCGTGCACCGTGCAGGCTGCCACGCAGGCTCCGCACATGATGCAGGCGTCCACGTTGTGGAACTGGGCGGAGCCTGCCGGTAAGGACAGTGGTCCCGTCGGCGTAAGGTGGTCGGCCTGCACCCACGGCTCGATCGCCCGCACCTTGCCCCAGAAGGAGCACATGTCCACCGCCAGGTCTTTGAGCACCGGCAGGTGGCGCAGCGGCTCGATGGTAATCCCGCCGTGGCGCTCCCATTCCTTGCGCACCGAGGTCCGGCAGGCCAGCTTCTCCGCGCCGTTGATGGTCATCGCGCACGACCCGCAGATGGCAGACCGACACGAGTAGCGGAACGTCAGCCGGCCGTCCTCCTCGTTCTTGATGCGGATGAGCGCGTCGAGGACGGTCATCCCGCGGGTAACGTCGAGACGATAGGTCTCCTCGTGCGGGGCAGCATCCAACTCGGGGTGGTACCTGCGGATCGTGAAGGCGAGACGCATTGCCGGCGTTAGTCGATCTCGAGAACCTTGAGGAAGCTCGTCAGGTTGCGGCAGCCGTCGTCCGTGACCAGCACCATGTCCTCGATCCGGGCGGCGCCGATGTCCGGGTAGTAGAGGCCCGGCTCCACGGTGACCACGTGCCCCGTCTGGAGGCGTGACCCGGATTTGCTGATCCGGGGCATCTCATGGATGTCAATCCCGACCCCGTGGCCCGTGCCGTGAAAGAACCCCTGCATGCGTCCGTTGATCAGGCCGGTCTTGTACCCGGCCTGCTCGAAGCGCCGCAGCACTTCGCTGTGAATGGTCTGCCCGTCCGCCGCGTCGCGGACCGAGGCGATGGCTTCCTCCTGCGCAGCCAGCACCGTGTCATAGAGCCGTTTCATCTCGCGCGTCGCCCTGCCCTTGACGACCGTGCGGCTCATGTCGGCGAAGTAGCGCGTGGTCATGTTGCGGGGGAAGACATCCATGACGATGGGCTCGTTGGCCCGGAGCGGGCCCGCCCCCTCGTTGTGCGGATCACAGGCCTGGATCCCGCCGGCGATGATCGTGTGCTGCGCCACGCAGTCCTGCTCCATCAGCGCCACGTTGATGAGCTTCTTGATGCGCTCGGAGGTCACGGGCCGGCCCTCGTGGACGATCAGGCCGTCCTTCACGGAGGCTGCCCGCAGGAGATCGATGGCCCGCTGCACGGCAAGCTCCACCGCGCGCTGGGTGGCCTCGATGGCCCGGACCTCCTTCTCAGTCTTGATGGCGCGCTCTTCGAAGAAGGGCTCCCGCTTGGTGCTCAACTCGTACCCGCGCTCCTGTAACTGTCGGGCGTGCTCGAACCCGAAGTTCTCCGGTACGAGCAGGCGCGCAACGCCTCGCTCCTTCAGGAATTCGTCCACGATGTCAACCGCGCCGGCCGACGTCACGCCGCGGCGCCTCAGCCGCTCCTCGTATTCCGAGTACGACAGGACGGTGTCCACCGTGGCCGTGGCGCGCGCCCGGTCCACTTCCAGATCGCTCATGATGAGGATCCTCTCGCCCTTGATACGGAGGAAAATGAACGGATCGGGAGCCAAAAACCGGGTGGCGTAATAGAGGTTGGAATTGGTTTCGCTCGCGGCGATGATCAGGACATCGGGATCGTTGGCCATCATAGGCGATGCTACCATGGCCTTACTGAGCGGAGCAAGGCGACCGCGGCGCCTTGTCCGAGGGGGAAATCACCTCCTTCGGAAACATGACGACGTTTTTCATGAAATCGAAAGCAAGCTGTGCAAGACCGGTCAATCCCGATCCGACTGACTTGATCGGCCGCCACGTGACTTGAGGATCGGTCACCGGACCCTTGACCTCGAAGAAGGCGGTGGTGAACCCTTCGCGCTCGCCGGCGAACAGCTTCCCGAAGAGCGGAATGGATTGCAAGACGCCTTCGTAGGAGCCGAAGGGCGTGACGACCATAACCATATCGTAGCGGTCATTGGGAATGTCATAGGTGCCCGCGGCGGTGATCTTCATGATCTCGCTGTCCAGCCGATAATCCTT
>VBOK01000019.1 GCA_005877565.1 Nitrospirota bacterium | reverse complement strand
GCTTTCTCCTTGGACAGGATGAGGTTACCGTCGCTGTCCTCGCGTTCCTCGATGTAGACCGGAAGTCGGGTGCCGGGCGTGAGCGAGGCAAGTTCCTGGGGCGTGAATTCCTCGGCGGAAATGATCCCCTCGGATTTATAGCCGATGTCTACGATCACCGCGTCCTTCTTGACCGCCACGACGGTGCCTTCGATGACCGATCCTTCCTCGAAGTTCTGGAAGGTCTGTTCGTACATCGAGGCCATCGCGGCCTTCTCCGGTGATCCCGTTTTCAACTGTTCAAGCGTTTCCATTCGCCGTATCACGCCTCCCCACACACGACCTGATATGACACCCCAGGGTTAAAGGTTAACTGCTTACGGACCGGTCGGCGGCGGAGTGAGCTTGGACCCCGCCGAGTTCCGCGATGCGGCCCATGATCTCCTGACTGATCCGCTGATACAATTCTTTCTTCTTGCTCTCGCTGTCCAGTTCCTTCATAAGCGCCGAGAAATCAATCGGAGCGCCGAACCGCACCCGGATCGGCCGCACCCGGAACCACTTGGCGCCCGGCGGGAGCACGTCGTACGTGCCCTCCAGGTAGGCTGGCACCACGGGGCAGTCCGTCGCGGCCACAATGATCCCCACGCCTGGCTTGCCGGGCTGGAGCCGTCCGTCCTCCGAGCGGCCTCCTTCCGGGTAAATGACCACCGCCTGCCCGGCTTTCACGCGGCGGATGGCCTCTTCGAAGCCAGTGCGGTCCACGCGCTCCCGCCGGATCGGGATCCAGCCCATGTGCCGCATCAACCAGGCCGCCGGACCGCCGAAGAGGTCCGTGCGGCCCATGAACCATGCCCGCCGGAACATCCCGCATCCCAGGATCGGGATGTCCAGATAACTGGCGTGGTTCGCGGCGATCAAAACCCCGCCGGTTTTCGGGATGTGGCGCGCCCCGGATACGTGTAGCCGGCACAGCACCGTCGCCAGTAGCCGGACTGTCACCCACGCCAGCCAGTAGAGCACCATTTACTGGTGGGCAGCCGCCTTGCGCTCGATCGTGCTCAGCATGTGCTCGACGACCTCTTCGGCCGTGAGCGACGTGGTATCAATCACCTCGGCATCTTCCGCCGGCCTCAGCGGGGAAACGTCACGACTCTGATCCTGGCCGTCGCGAGCGTCGAGTGCCCGGCTCGTTTCAGAAAGATCCGAAGCGTTCACTTTCCCCGCCGTCATCAGTTCTTGATGGCGCCGCCGTGCTCGCTCCTCCAAATCGGCCTTGAAAAAGAACTTCACCGGGGCCTCGGGAAACACCCGTGTTCCGAGATCCCTCCCCTCGGCGACGATACCTGCTACATCTTTCCGGCGGCCGAAGCCCTGCTGGATTGGCAGCAACCACGACCGGACTTCTGCAATGGCGGCGACCTGAGCTGCCGCACGGGTCACTTCGGGAGCCCTGATTTCGCTCGTTAGTCGGCGACCGTCAACTTCGACTACCATCCCGCCGTCTTCCGCATGCCGGATGGTCAACTGTGTCGATTCACATAGCCGCTTCATGGCATTCGGCGACGTTGTGTCCGTTCCGGTGGCTAGCGCCTTCCAGGCCACGGCGCGGTAAAGGGCGCCGGTATCCAGATACACATACCTGAGCTTCGCGGCGATCAGCTTGGCGACGGTGCTTTTTCCTGCTCCGGCGGGACCGTCAATGGCAACGATCATCGGCGAAGTTCTGTGCGCCCCGGAGTGATCTTTTCGTTCCACGAAACCGGTATTGTATTCACCCTTGCCCCGAAGGTGTCAATAACCCACTCAATTTCTTATCAAATCCGGGAAATGAGGTCGCCACGCAGGCGATGTCCTCAACCCGCGTCTCGCCCCGTGCCACCAGCCCTGCGACCATCATGGACATGGCCACACGATGGTCCCCGTGGCTCTGGCAGACGGCCCCTTGCAAGGGGCGGCCGCCCACGATGCGCAGGCCGTCTGGCCTTTTCTCGACTGCGGCGCCCCGGCGCCGCAACTCCGTTGCCATGGCGGCGATCCGGTCGCTCTCCTTCACGCGCAGTTCTTCAGCGCCGCTGATGATGGTCTCGCCCTGGGCGCAGGCCGCCGCCACGCAGAGGATCGGAAACTCGTCGATCGTCTTGGGAATACGCTCGGACCCGATCGTCACCCCGCGCAGGGGCGCCGAGCGGACGCTCAGATCTGCGACCGGCTCCCCGGCCTGCACGCGGGGATTCAGAAGCTCAATGTGCGCGCCCATCTCCTGCAGGACTTCGAGGATGCCCGTCCGTGTGGGATTGACGCCCACTCCCGTGATCGTCACGTCCGACTCGGGGACTAGCGAGGCGGCTACGAGAAAGAAGGCGGCCGCCGAGAGATCGCCCGCCACGGCGATGTCCTTGGCCGCGAACGCACGCTGGCCGGCGAGGCTCACCGTGAGGCCATTCCGCGTTACGGGGATGCCGAGGTGGTCGAAGAGGCGTTCCGTGTGGTTGCGCGACAGAGCCGGCTCGGTCACGCTCGTGGTCCCCTCGGCGAAGAGGCCGGCCAGCAGCACAGACGATTTCACCTGGGCGCTGGCGATCGGGGAACTGTAGGCGATGCCCCTCAGGCGCGCACCGGCGATGGCGAGCGGCGCAAGTTCCCCGCCGCGGCGGCCGGCGATCACTGCGCCCATCTCGCGGAGCGGCCCGACGACGCGGCCCATGGGCCGCCGCCGGATCGAGGCGTCGCCGGTCAACACGGAGAAGAAGTCCTGTCCGGACAGCACGCCGGCGAGCAGGCGGATGCCCGTGCCGGAATTCCCGCAGTCCACGATCGAGTCAGGCTCCCGCAGCCCCCACAGGCCTTTGCCAGCCACTCGCAGGCGGTCGAGCGCGATCTCGATCGGCACGCCCATCGCCTGGAACGCCGCCGCTGTGTGCAGGCAGTCCTCGCCGGGGCAGTAGTTGGTGATCGTGGCCTCACCGTCTGCCAGCGCGCTGAGAATGATCGCGCGGTGGGTGATGGATTTGTCTCCTAGGGCAGTGAGGGTGCCGCGCAAAGGCATCAGGTGATCTTCTCCCGCAGTTGCTTCGCCTGCGTGAACTCCCGGGTGAGCCCCTCGGCATCGCCGGCCTTGAGGAGCGCCTTGATGTGATTGAGGCGAGCCTCATAGAGTTCGATCTGGCGCAAGAGGTTGTCCCGGTTCCACAGACAGATGTCCCGCCACATCTCGGGCGACGAGGCCGCAATGCGGGTGGTGTCCTTGTACCCGCCGCCGGCGAACGCTTGGAGGTCGAGGCCGGGCGCGTACCGTTCCTGGAGTGTGGCGATGGTGTTCACGAGCGCGAAGGCCAGCACGTGCGGCAAGTGGCTGACGGCGCCCAGGACGAGGTCGTGCAGCATGGGATCCATCTCGCGGACCCGCGCACCGCAGGCTTCCCAGAGGCGGCGCACCTTCGCCAGCGCGTCGGGGTCCGTCTGCGAGGTCGGCGTCAGAATGCAGAGGGCGTCGCGGAACAAGTCGAGGCTCGCCGCCTCCACCCCGGTCTTCTCCTTGCCGGCGATGGGGTGCGCGCCGACCACCCGGATACCGGCTGGCACGAGCGCCGCCATGCGCTCGACCAACGGGCCTTTGACGCTTCCCACGTCCGTCACGATGGCGCCAGGAGCGAGCCGCGGCGCACACGTGCGGAGCGCGGCTTCGAAGGTATCCACCGGCGTGGCGAGCACGAACAGATCGGATTCTGCAGCCGCCTCCGCCAGGTCCGTGGTGTAGCGGTCGATGACCTTCCGCTCGACGGCCTTCTTGAGATTTTCGACCCGCCGGCCGCTGCCGACGATGGTTTTGACGAGTCCCTGGTGTTTGCAGATCATCCCAAGTGAGCCGCCGATGAGGCCCACGCCGACGATGGTCATCTGCTTGAACAATGCCATTAAATCTCGCGGTCCACCGCTTCCGCGATCTTCTTGAGGTCTTTCATCAGCTC